>VGRF01000013.1 GCA_016875395.1 Deltaproteobacteria bacterium
CACAGCTCGTCGGGAATCCGCCAGCCCCGGTGAGCCTTCCCTCGTGCAGACACTTCACCCCCGGTCGCCAGTCGGAGGGTCACGGCTTGTCAATCATTAACACCCTGGGCGGTTTTCGGATAGGCTCTTAGGGCGCAGGAGCGGGTGCGTGTCCTCAGCCTTCTCGCCCGCATCGTCGTCCGCCGCTTCCTGGATCGTGTCGATCAGCGCGAGGTGCGTCTAGACCGTCTGCCGCAGCGCCTGCGCGAGGCGGCTGCGCAGCGCGCGCAGCTCACGCACGTCGTCGGCGAGCTTCGCGGCCCGGCGATGCGCGGCGTCGAGCAGCTTCTCCGCCATCACCTCGGCCTCGGACACGCGCACCTCGCTCTCGCGAATCGCGGTCTGCTTCAAGTCCGCCGCGAGCGACTGCGCCGTCACCAGCGTGTCGCGCATCAGCCGCTCCGTCCCCTGCAGCTCCTCGACGCGCTCCTCGAGCTCGCGCACCCGCTCCGCGAGCTGGTCGCGCTCCTTCGACAGCGCCGCGTAGTCCTCGCTCACGAGGTGCAGGAAGTTCTCCACCTCGCCGCCATCCACGCCGCGCAGCCGCGACGCGAAGCGCTGGCTGCGAGTGTCGAGCGACGTGAGACGCACCGGTGCCTCCAACCTGCGCGCGACGTGCGCACTCAGGAATGGGCAACTTGTCGGCGCGGAAGGGAGGGGGCTTGAGGGCGTCCCTTGGCCAGCTTCACAACCGTTCGAGGTACGTAGACGTGTCGGGGGCCGCCCACTGGACGTTCCGAGCAAGCCATGCGACGTCATTTGCGAACGAAAGCAGTCCGGCCGCGCCACGTGCGGCGACGCTACTTGGGTTTAGTTCGCACCCCGAGTACGCACACGAGTCGATCACGAGCACCCCATCTGGGCGGTCGGTGCCGGGTGTCTCTGCCAGCCGTCGACAGATGTCATTTTCGTCGGACGGTCCGCGGTAACCGACTGCCAGAACTGGAGTCCGCGAGAGCGAAGACGCAACGGCCTCCTTGGCTCCGCTCGGTCCGATGGCTTCGTGTCCATGCCAAACGCGCTTGAGAAGCTTCACTCCGGCGGTGGTCTTCCGGACTTGGTCCCACTGCTTGGCGATGTCCGACTTCACTTCAATCACTAGGGCTACCGATTCGACGAGATACAACCGATCGGGCGTACCGGGAGCGGGAAAGCTCGGGAGGAACGGGAACTCAACGACAATGTCCACCTGACCTGAGCTTGCGCCGAAGCCGTCGACCACCGCCCCGGTTCCGAATCGATAGGGCGTCGGGAAGACCTGGGAAAGAAATTCCCGCACGAGAACTTCGCGCTCAGAACCAACGACAGCTGAGGGCAGGGTCCGGCCGGCCTCCCAATGAGCCATCAGGATCGCTCGGATGCCAGCGAGCCGCGTGCCGAGTTCCACTCCTCTGCTCCCGTGACTCACGCCCCCAACTCCCGACTTCTCCTCGTCGCCGCCGCCACCGCCTCGTGCACCGCTGCCCGGAACCCTCCGGCCTCTAGTCGCTCCAGCCCCGCGATCGTGGTGCCGCCCGGCGACGTGACTTGGTCTTTCAGCGAGGCGGGGTGGCGCTTCGTCTCCTGCGCGAGCTTGGCGCTGCCTAACACCGTCTGCGTTGCGAGCGCGCTTGCAGCGTCGCGGGGGAGACCCATGCGCACGCCGGCGTCGCTGAGGGCTTCGAGGAGCACGAAGACGTAGGCGGGGCCGCTGCCGCTGAGACCCGTGACGGCGTCGAGGAGCGATTCGCTCGGGCACTCCCAGGCGAGGCCGACGCCGGCGAAGAGCGCGTGCGCGAGCGCGCGGTCAGAGGCGCTGCACGCGGCGTTCGGCGTGTAGGCGGTGGCGCCGGCGCGCACGAGCGCGGGCGTGTTCGGCATGGCGCGCACGACGCGCGTGCCGGCGGGGAGCGCGCTCTCGATCGCGGCGATGGAGACGCCGGCGGCGATCGAGACCCAGAGCGGCTTCGCGAGCGCGGTGTTGTTAGGGCCGCCGAGCGCGGCGAGCACGCTCTTCACGAGGCCGGGCTTCACGGCGATCACGACCAGGTCGCTCGCGGCGGCGTCGGCGTTGCTCGCGCTCACGCGGACGCCGAGCGCGCGCGCGAGGTGGTCGCGGCGCGCGGCTTCGGGGTCGGCGGCGCACACGCGGCTCGCGGGGACGCCGGCGGCGAGCACGCCCGCGGCGAGCGCCTCGCCCATGGCGCCGCCGCCGAGCAGGCCGATCGAGGCGGAGGCGAGTGCGGAAGCAGTCATTGCGTAGCTCCTCGGGATCCGAACAGGGCGGTGCCGATGCGCACGTGCGTCGCGCCCTCGGCGATCGCGCTCTCGAAGTCGTCGGACATGCCCATCGAGAGCATGGAACACTCGGCGCCGCTCACGCGCGAGAGCTCGTCGCGCAGCGTGCGCAGCCGCGCGAACGCGGGGCGCATGTCGGCGACCGGCTCCGGGATCGCCATCAGGCCGCGCACTTCGAGCGAGGGCAGGGCGCGCACGGCATCGAGCAGCGCGCGCAGCTCGCCCGGCTCGCAGCCGCCTTTCTGCGGCTCGGCGTCGACGTTCACTTGCAGCGTCACCGCGAGCCTCTTCCCCGCGGCCTGCGCTCGTCGCGAGAGCTCCTGCGCGAGGTCGAGGCGATCCACGGTCTGCACGCAGTCGAACAGCGGCACGACGAGGCGCGCCTTGTTGCGCTGCAGCTGGCCGAGGAAGTGCCAGCGCGGCGGCTCGATGCCGCGCGCGGCGAGCAGCTCGTGCACGAGGGGGATCTTCTCGCGCGCCTCCTGCGCGAAGTTCTCGCCGATGTCGTGCACGCCCGCGGCGACGGCTTCGGCGACGGCCTCCGCGCCGTGCTTCTTCGCGACACCGATGAGTGTCAGCTCGCGCGGATCGCGGCCCGCGCGCTTGGCTGCGGTCTCGATACGCTCGCGCAGCGCCGCGAGTCGTGCGGCGATCTCGCTCACGCGCGCACCGCGAAGCCGGCCTCGCGCAGCAGCGCGAGCGTCTCGTCCATCGGCAGGCCGATCACACACGTCTCGCTGCCGATCACGCGCGTCACGAACTTGCGCCCCTCGCCCTGCAGCGCGTAGGCGCCCGCCTTGTCGAGCGGCTCGCCGCCCGCGACGTAGGCGCGCACCTCGGTCTCGCTCGCGGCGCGCATCACGACGTCGCTCGCCACGCAAGCGCTGCGCGCCGTCGCGTCCGCGGTGTCGACCAGCGCGACGCCGGTGAAGACGGTGTGCGTGCGGCCGAGGATCCGCCCCAACAGCTCGACTGCGTGCTCCGGGTCACGCGGCTTGCCGAGCACGTCCTCGCCGATCACCACGATGGTGTCCGAGCCGAGCACGAGCCGGCGCGGGGTGGGGCCGAGCTTCGCGGCGACTGCTTGCGCCTTCTCGCGCGCGAGGCGCAGCACGAGCTCGCGCGGGTGCTCGCCGGCGCGCGCCGTCTCGTCGATGTCCGCGGGCAGCACGGTGAAGCGAACGCCCGCCTCCGCGAGCAGCATGCGCCGCCGCGGCGACGCGCTCGCCAGCACCAGCTCGGGCGATGAGGACGACATCGCGCGCGAGGTAGGCGGCGGCGCGCGGGGCGTCAAGGAATGCCGGCGGTGGTGCGAGCGATTAAGGTGCGCGGATGGACGCGGTGATCTTCGATTGCGACGGCGTGCTGGTCGATTCCGAGGTGCTCGCGCTCGAGATCGAGCACGCGACGCTGCGCGAGTTCGGCGTCGCGATCGACCCGGCGGAGTACGCGCAGCTCTGCTTGGGGCTGAACGAGGTGGACTGGTTCGCGGCGGTCGGACGCGCAGCGCCTTCGCTGCGGGAGCGCATGACTGAGTTCCGGGCGGTCAGCAACGCGCGCTATCGCGCCGCCATGGAGAGCGACCGCCTGCGCGCGATCGACGGCGCCCAGCGCGCCGTGTCCGCCGTTCGCGGCCAGCGCGCCGTCGCGAGCTCGAGCTCTTCTGCGAGCCTGCGCGGGAAGCTCGATCGCACGGGCCTGCTCGCGCTGTTCGATCCGCACGTGTACTCCGCGGACCTCGTCGCGCGCGGGAAGCCCTGGCCCGATCTGTTCGCGCACACGGCGCGCTCGCTCGGCGTCGCGCCCGCACGCTGCGTCGTGTTCGAGGACAGCGTGAACGGCGTGCGCGCCGCGCGCGCGGCCGGCATGCGCGTGTGGGGCTTCGCGGGCGGCGGCCACATGACGCCCGCGATCGCGAGCGACTTACTCGCGCATGGCGCGGAGCGCGTGGTCGCAAGCTGGGGCGAGGCCGCGATGCTCATCGAGCAGATCGCTTAGGCGCGTGCCTACCTCGCACGCGCCGCGCGCTGCGAGTACGGTGCGCGAGATGGCGTACCGAGGGGGAACGGGGCGCTGGCAGAGCTGGGCGCGCGTGGGGTTCGCGCTGGGGGCGCTCGTGTTCGCAGCGTGCGCCTCGGGGCCGAAGTGGCCGGACGGGCGCTTCGTGCACGGTGAGCTGGGCGGATCGATCGGCGACCTCGCGGCGCTCGAGCCGGGCTGGCGCGCGGAGAGCGCGCCCGACGCGTCGCTCGCGTATCGCCACGTGGACGGCTCGCACGCGTCGTGGCTGCGCGACTGCCGCCGCGCCCGTGCGAACCCGAAGGCATTGGGGCGCGCGCTCTGGATCGCGCTGCCGGGCGCGCAAGTCGAAGAGAACGCCGCCCTCGAGGTGGCGGGCGAGCCGGCGCACCGGCACCTCGGGCGCGCACAAGAAGGTGCGACGAGCCTGCGCGTCGCGACGATCGCGCGCGTGGCGGAGCGCTGCGAGGACTACTGGATGCTCGTCGTGCCGCACGGCGAGCTGCATCACCTCGAAGCGTTCGAGGCGTGGGTGCACGGCTTCGCGGAGACGGAGCCTTCGCAATGAACACGCCGCTCGTGCCGGTCGGGAAGCTCGGCGCGCGCGTGCTCGGTGCCGTCGCGGCGGCGGGCGACTTCCTCTTGTTGGGACTCGAGACCGCGCGCGCGTTCCTGCGCCCGCGCTTCCCGTTCCGCGACACGCTCGCGCAGTTCGACGCGATCGCGGTGCGCTCGACGCCGATCGTGATCATCACCGCGATCTTCACCGGCATGGTGCTCGCGCTGCAGGCGGCCTTCGCGCTCACGCGCTTCGGCGCGAAGCCGTACGTCGGCTCGATCGTCGGGCTCTCGATCGTGCGCGAGCTCGGACCCGTGCTCGCCGCGCTCATGGTCGGCGGGCGCGTCGGCGCGGGCATCGCCTCCGAGCTCGGCTCGATGGCGGTGACGGAGCAGGTCGACGCGATTCGCGCGATGGGCGCCGACCCCGCGCAGAAGCTCGCGCTACCGCGCGTGATCGCGACGACGCTCGGGCTCCCGCTCCTCACGTGCATGGCGATCGTGCTCGGCATCGCCGGCGGCATGCTCGTGGCCGATCTGCAGTTCGCGATCGCGCCGAGCTTCTACCGCCAAACCGTCGTCAGCAGCGTCGAGCTCGGCGACTTCTTCTCGGGCGTGCTGAAGACGTTCTTCTTCGGCTGGTGGATCGGCATGGTGGGCGCCTTCGTCGGCCTGCGCACGACGGGCGGCACCGCGGGTGTCGGCCGCGCGACCACGCAGGCCGTCGTGATCTCCTCGATCGGCGTGCTGATCAGCGACTTCTTCCTCACCAAGCTGTTCATGCTCGTGCCGACCGAGCGCCTGTTCATGCGCGCGATCGAGGCGCTGCGATGAGCGCGGGCGAGCCGCGAGCTCCCGCGATCGAGCTGCGCGGCGTGACGAAGGCGTTCGCCGGGAAGCCCGTGCTGCGCGGCGTCGATCTCTCGATCGGCGCGGGCGAAACCACCGTGATCCTCGGCGGCTCGGGCTCGGGCAAGAGCGTGTGCATGAAGCACATGATCGGGTTGTTACGGGCCGACGCGGGGGTGATCCGCGTGCTCGGGCGCGACGTGACGCGCATCTCGGAGCGCGCCTGGGTCGAGGTGCGACGCGACTTCGGCATGGTGTTCCAGAGCGCCGCGTTGTTCGACTCGCTCTCGGTCTACGAGAACGTCGCGTACACGATCCGCGAGCACGAGCGCTGGGACGAGGAGCGCGTGGGCGAGCGCGTCGCGTGGTGCCTCGACAACGTCGGCCTCACGGGCGCCGAGAAGCTGCTGCCCGCGGAGTTATCAGGCGGGATGCGCAAGCGCGTCGGCGTCGCGCGCGCGATCGCGCTGGCGCCGAAGATCATCCTCTACGACGAGCCGACCACGGGCCTCGATCCCGCGAACTCGCGCCGCGTCGGCGAGCTGATCCAGCGCCTCCAGCGCGAGCTCTCGGTCACGAGCGTCGTCGTCACGCACGATCTCGAGCTCGCCTTCGCGATCGCGGATCGCGTGGCGCTGCTGAAGCTGGGCCGCATCGTCGTGGACGGCCCGGCGCAATCCGTGCGCGGGTCGGGCAACGCCGACCTGCGCGAATTCATCGAGGGCGCGGATCCGCCCGCGCCCGCCACGTCCGGAGGAAGACACCATGGATGATCGCGGCCGCCTCAGCCTCGTCGTCGGCCTGTTCGTGCTCGGCGCGCTCGCGTTCGCGGGCTTCGCGCTCTGGAACCTCGGCGCGGACCAAGGCCTGCTCGCGGAGCGCTACCGCCTCACGACCTACTTCGAGGACGTGCAGGGCCTCGTCTCCGGCGGCGCGGTGCGGCTCGCGGGCAAGGACGTGGGCACGATCGAGTCGGTCTCGTTCGCGCCGGCGAAGGAAGGGCGCCCGCCGGTGCGCGTGATCATGCAGCTCACGACCGAGGTGCAGCCGCTGATCCGCAGCGATTCCGTCGCGGGCATCGGCACGGTGGGCTTGTTAGGGGACAAGTACGTCTCTCTCTCGATCGGCACCGACTCCGGCAAGGTGCTGCCCGACGGCGCCGAGATCGCAAGCGTCAGCCCGCTCGATCTGAACATGGCGGTGGTGCGCGGCACCGAGGCCATCGACAACATCGCGACGCTCGCGCAGAACTTGAACAAGGTCGTGACCGACTTCGACAAGGGCACGGGCGGCGCCAAGCTCGCGGACTCGGCTGCGGGGCTCAGCGAGATCGTTCGGGAGATCCAGTCGGGCGACGGGATGCTGCACACGCTGATCTACGACCCGTACCAGGGCAGCGCGCTTTCCGACGCGGAGGCTTCGATCGCGAGCCTGCGCAAAGTGATCGAGCAGGTGGAGACGGGCGACGGGATTCTGCACGGCCTGATCTACGAGCCGGTCGGCGATCGCGGCGTGATCGAGGATGCGCTGTCGGCGGCGGCGAGCGTGGAGAAGGCGGGGGTTCGGCTCGAGTCGGTGCTCGCGAAGGTGGACGAGGGCGAGGGCACGCTCGGGCTGCTCGTGAACGATCCGACGGCCTACGCGGACCTGAAGGCGGTGCTCGGGGGCGCGAAGGGGAATCGCGTGCTGACGTGGATGGTGCAGCGGGCGGCGGAGTCGGGGGCGAAAAAAAATACGTCGTCCTCTGAGTAGGAGGCGGCGGAATCGAAGACTCTCCGCCGCAGAGCCGGAGGAAGCTCTCTTGCACCGGCTCCGCTCGGGGTGGGAGGGGGGCCGTTCGGCTGCGGGCCTAATCACTGTGCCGTGCGGGCAGGAGGGCTGCGGGCGTTCGAGTGGGTGATGCAGCGAGGTGCGTCGCCGGTTGGCTGGAGACTTGGGCGCCCGCGGGCGCCCGACGTGTGTCCCTGCTGCGAGCCGTGCGGCTGCTTCTGCCGGTAGCCGGCTCCTCGCCTCAGACCCCGCCGTCCCACCCCTCGCTCCTTGCTCGGGTCAGCCTCGATCGTGGGTTGGGAGGCGGATGAAGCAGCCGCGGCATTGAGCCGCGGCTGCTTCACTCTTCTTCTCGTAGCCTGCGAGTCGTTGGCTCTTTGATCGTGTTGTTGGGGAATGCCTATGAAGAAGCAATGGAGCCTCGAGGCGGCGCGGGAGATGATTCCGGACGTGCGTTCGCGCACGGCGCGTGCGGTCGAGGAAGTGGAGCGACTCGAGGCGGAGCGGGATGCGCTGCGACCGGGCGCGACGCGCGCGGAGGCCGAGGAGCGCGTGCAGGAGGCGGTGCAGCGCTGGGCGCGCGAGATTGAGGCGCTCGGGGCGGACGTGAAGGGGCTTTGGCTCGTCGATTTCGATTCTGGCGCGGGTTATTACTGCTGGACCTGGCCCGAGGAAGAGCTCGCCTTCTTCCACACCTACGAGGAAGGCTTCGGCGGGCGCGCGCGGATTCAGTAGTGCGGTGTCAGCCCGCGCTCGGGAACAGCGCCGGATACGCGGCGCGCTCGCGCGCGAGTTGCGCGGAGAAGAGTGGCGTCGCCCACACGTGCTCGAGCAGGGCGCGCAGCTTCGGATGCGCGCTCGCGTCGGGCGCGTAGCCGGCGTAGCGCGCGTTCGTGAAGGCGGCGGCGAGCGACAGGTCGGCAATCGAGAGCTCGCCGCAGAAGTAGCCGTCGCGCGGCGCGACGGATTCGAGGTACGCGAGCGGCTCGGGGAGCTCTTCGCGCACGACGCGCGCGACGTTGGCTTCGTCCGTCGGCTGCTTCATGAACACGGGCTTGAACAGCCGCTCGCCGGCGATGGCAGCGAGCGATAGCGCGAGCTTCGAGTCCGAGAGCTCTTCCAGCCAGCACGCGAACGCGCGCTTCCGAACGTCGTGTGGATACAGCGCGGGCTCGGGGTGGGCGTCCTCGAGGTAGCGGCAGATCACGCTCGAATCGGGCAGCACGAAGTCGCCGTCGCGCAGCACCGGGATCTTGCGCAGCGGGCTGATGCGCAGGAACTCCTCGCTCGGGTTCACCACGGGCGAGAGCGGATCCTGCTCGTACGGGATGCGCTTGTGCTCGAGCACGAGCACGACTTTGCGCACGTAAGGGGAGAGCGAGCTGCCGAAGAGCTCGATCACGGCGACGCCTCCGCGCTCACGCGAGGCGCACGACCTCGATGCGCAGCGGCGCGGCGCTCGCGTCGATCACGATGCGCGCGGCGCCTCCTGCGCGCGCGATCTCGCTCGCGCACTTCTGCGCGAGGGCCATCGCCTCGGCGAGCTGCGCAGGTGGCGTCGCGGCGAAGCCGGGCGCGTTCGCATCGCGCGCTTCGACGCGCAGGCTGCCGGGCGCCTGCGGGCGCGCGGGCGCGACCACGCGGAAGTGCGTGCGCTCCTCGAGCACGCGGTCGCGGGGCGCCGAGGCTGCGGCGCGCGCGAAGTCGAGCAGCGGGGCAGGGTCGCCCGTGAGGTCGACGAGCAAGCTCGCGCGCGTCTCGGGCGAGAGCGGTGTGTCGGCCTGACACGCGCGGTGGTCGACGCGCAAGCTCACGGGTGTCGCTGCATCGCGGAACGCTGCGACGGCTTCGGGCGCGAGGCGGAAGCGCAGGTAGTGCACGGCCGAGATGCGGTCCTCGTCGAGCTGGCGCGTGTCGAACTCGCCGCGCACGTCGTGGGCGCCGACGCGCAGCGCGACGCACTCGTCGATGCCGACCAGCTTGTCGAGCTCGCTGCGGATCTTCGCCTGCTCGGTGATCTCGATGAACATCGTCGCGCTGAGCTCGCCCGCGGCGGGGATCAGCTCGTTGTAGACCGCCACTTCCTGCGCGATCGCAGTCGCGTCGCGCGTGCGCTCGACGCGGCACATCTCGAGGATCTGCCAGCGCAGCGTCTCGCGGTCCTCGAACAGAAGCGTGACGCGATCGCCCACCGCAACGCGGCGTGGCTGCTTGTGCGCGATCACGCGCGCGCGCAGCTCGTCGCGGATCGCCTCGAACGCGTCGAGCGGCGGGATGTCGGCGGGCGTGAGCGGGTTCATTCGGCGGCGATCCCGTAGGCGTGTCGTAACAACACGATCGGATGCACGGCCTTCTTGTGCAGGCCTTCCTCGATGCGCAGGCCGGAGAGGGGGCAATCCGTCGCGAAGTGCTCGGCACCGCTCGCGCCGAGCGTGTCGAGCAGCTTCTTCGCCACCTGCAGCGAGGCGTCGTGGAACTTCGCCTGCATGCCCCACGTTCCGTCCACGCCCGAGCAGGCGTCGATCAGCGTGACCTCGTCGGCGACGAGCCTCAGCACGTCGCGCGAACGGAAGCCGATGTTCTGCGCGCGCAGATGGCACGGCGCGTGGTAGGCGACGTGGCCGAGCTTGTGCTGGAAGTCGCGCTTCAGCTTCTTCGCGCGCGCGAGCTCGACCACGTACTCCATCAGATCGCGCGTCGCGGCCGCGACTCTCTGCGCGGCGTCGCCCGGAACGAGCTTCGGGTACTCGTGCTTGAGCATCAGCGAGCAGGAAGGGCCAGGCGCGACGATCGTGGCGCCCGCCTCCACGAGCGGCAGCAAGTCCGCGACGTTCTGCGCCGCGTTGCGCCGCGCGCTGTCGAGGTCGCCCACGTCGGTGAACGGCATGCCGCAGCAGCGCTCGTAGGCGACGTCGACGCGTACGCCCGAGTGCTCGAGCACGGCGACCGCGCTGCGCGCGGCGACCGGGTCGCTGTAGTTCACGAAGCAGGTCGTGAACAACACGGCGCGCCCGTTCTCGCCCGAGCCCTTCGCGCCGCCGCGGCGCTTCCACCAGCGGTCGGCGGTCTCGAAGTAGTAGCTCGGCTGCACCCAGTCGCGGTGGATGCCGACGGTCTTCTCCATCGCGATGCGCGAGAGCCGGTTCGTGTTGGCGAAGTTCATCAGCGGCGGCGCGAGCGAGGCGACTTTCCCTAACAGGTCAGTCTGCGTCGTGAGCTTGCGCGCGAGCGGTACGCCGTCGCGCTTCGCGCGGGCCTGCTGGTGGCGGCGCATCAGCAAGGGGAAGTCGATGTCCCACTCGTGCGGCGTGGTCGGCGTGTAGGGGCAGTGGTTGTAACAGAGCTTGCAGTGGTAACAGAGCTCGTTCACCGCATCGAAGCCGGCCATCGTGACGCCGGCGATCTCGTGCTCGGTCGCGTCGATCAGGTCGAAAAGCTTCGGAAACGAGGGGCAAAGCGGCAGACAGCGGCGGCACTGGTGGCACACCTCGCCCGCGCGGCGCAGCTCCTTCTCGACCTTCGCCAGATCGGCGAAGTCGGGGTCGTCGTAGGAAAGCGAGGTGCTCGGGCGTTCGGGGAGATCGACTTTCAACGGCGGCTCCGGGTTGTTAGGAGAACGACAGCGAGAGAAAAGCAGGGGTGAGGCTCACCAGGAACCTCACCCCTGCTTGGAACGAGGCCGCCTCGAGCAGCCCAACCTCGAGTGCGCGATCACCGCACAGCGAAGGTCCGAGCACATCGAGGCAGCTGTGCGAGCTTCGCTTGCTAGAGCTTCTCGAGTCCGTCGAGCGCCTTCTGGAAGCGGCCCGCGTGGGACTTCTCGGCCTTCGCGAGCGTCTCGAACCAGTCCGCGACATCGCCAAAGCCTTCGCCGCGCGCGGTCTTGGCGAAGCCCGGGTACATCTCGGTGTACTCGTAGGTTTCGCCCGCGACGGCCGCGACGAGGTTCTTGTCGGTCGAGCCGATCGGCTTGTCCGTGGCCGGGTCGCCCGCCTGCTTCAGGTAGTCGAGGTGGCCGTGCGCGTGGCCCGTCTCGGCCTCGGCGGTGTCGCGGAACAGACCGCCGACGTCGGGGTAACCCTCGATGTCCGCCTGCTTCGCGAAGTAGAGGTAGCGGCGGTTGGCCTGCGACTCGCCCGCGAATGCGTGCTTGAGATTGTCGTGCGTCTTGCTGCCCTTCAGCTGCGCCATGAAACCCTCCTGTGGCGTGTGAGAAAGCGAAGGCGCGCAGCATATGGCAGGGCGCGAAAGGGGCCTAGAGGCGCGGCGCGAATCGTCACGAAGGTGTCTGATGCCGGCGCTACGGAAGATCGCAGCGCCGGAGTCGGAGACCTTCGCTGCGAGAAGCCGCAGCGCGGGCGTCAGACACCTCGGCTGCGGTGCGCGCTCAAACCACGCCGCTCTTCTTCAGCTCTGCGCGCTCGCTCGCATCGACGCCGAGCTCCGCGAGAATCTCCTCGTTGTGCGCGCCGATGGCTGGCGCGCCGCTGCGCACGCGCACCGGCGTGCGCGAGAACTTCGCGGCGGGGCCGACGACGGGGATGCGCGGGTTCCCCTCGACCGTCGTGGCCTGGAGCATCTCGCGGTCCGCGACGTGCGGGTCGCGCGCCGCTTCCGCGTAGGTGCGCACCGGCGCGATCGGCAGGCCCTCGGCGAGCAGCGCAGCTTCGGCCTCGGCGACGGTGCGCTCTGCCATCCAGTCCGCCACGAGCGCGTCGACCTGCGCGCGCCGCGCGAGACGCGCCGCCGTGGTCGCGTAGCCCGGGTCGTCCGCGAGCTCGGGGCGACCGAGTACGCGCGCGAGACGCTTCCAGTGCGCGTCGACGAGCACGCCCACCATCGCGCTGCCGTCGCGGCACTTGTAGACGTTCGCAGGCGCGGCGATGCGGAACTGGTTGCCGAGCCGCGGCAGCTCCACGTCCATCGCACCGAGCGTCAAGTAGCCCGTGCTCTGGAAGAGGATCGAGTCGAGCAGCGAGATGTCGACGTGCTGTCCCTCGCCGGTGCGATCGCGGTGGCGCAGCGCGGCCATCGCGCCGAGTGCGGCGTGGAGCCCTGACAAGTCGTCGCCGATGAACGTCGGAGCCTTCACCGGCTCGCCGTCGGGCGAGCCGTTCAGCGAGATGAAGCCGCTCGCCGCCTGCGCGAGTGGGTCGTAGCCGGCGCGGTCGTGATCGCGGCCGTACTGCCCGAAGCCGCTGATCGAGACGAGGATCAGGTCGTGCTTGCGCGCGCGCAGCTCGCGGTAGCCCACGCCCCAGCCATCGAGCGCACCGGGGCGGAAGTTCTCGATCACGATGTCGGAGCGCCCGCACAGGTCGAGGAAGATCTCGCGCCCGCGCGGTGCGTGCAGATCGAGCGTGAGGCTGCGCTTGTTACGGTTCAGCGTGGCCTGCATGAACGACACGGGCGGGTTCGTGCCCGGGAGCAGCGGCGGCGAGCGCCGCGCGACTTCACCTGCGGGATGCTCGACCTTGATCACGTCGGCGCCGAAGTCGGCGAGGATGCAGCCCGCCATCGGCCCGGCCCAAGTCGTCGTGAACTCGACGATGCGCACCCCAGCGAGCGGCCCCGCGATGTCGCTGCGGGCTTCGCGGTAGAACTCGGACTTCTGCATGTGCACCTCGTTCGGCGTGAGCGGGCGATAGCGGACGAAGGCGCACGCACGCGAGGCCCCGCGTGCCGTTCGCCTACGTGCGCCCCGCGCCTCGGTCTCCCGCAGCGAGCCGCGCGAGCGCGCGCTCCGCCGCGCGGCGCAGGTCCGCGTCGGCGTTCTTGGCAGCGGCCGCGGCTTCGAGTTGGTCGCGCGCATCGGGCGGGATGCACCGCGGGTCACGCGCGCCGAGCTCACCGAGCGCCAGCGCCGCGAGGCGCCGCGAGGCCGCGTCGGCATCGCTCGCGAGCACGCGCACGAGCTGCCCGCCCACTCGCGCGGGCGGGCTCCAGAGCGCAGCCATCGCGGTGAGCGCGGCGCGGCGCACGTGCACGTCGCGGTCGCGCGCCGCTTCGAGCAGCGCGTCGGCGGCCTCGGGGCGCTCGGGCGCGAGCTCCCGCAGCGCGAAGGTCGCCATGCGGCGCACGAGCGGGCTCTCGCCCGTGCGCGCGAGGCCCGTGAGGAGCGGGAAGACTTCGCCGTGCACGCGGCCCGCATCGACCAAGAGGCGCGCCGCTGCCCAGCGCACGTCGCCGTCGGGGCTGCCGAGCGCTTCCACCAGCGCGGGCAGAAGCCGAGGTCCGGGAGGCGCGATGCGCGCGAGCGTGAACGCCGCGGCGAAGCGGCGCGCGGGCTCGTTGCCGTGCAGCGCGGCGCGCAGGCCGGGGTCGACGTCGCCGTGCTTGCGGCCGATCTCGACGAGCGCGTCCGAGGCCGCGCGCGAGACCGCCTTCACGGGATCGCCGAGCGCCGCGCACAGCGCCTCGGTGAAGAGCGTCGCCGCCGGGTCGCTCGCGGCCGCGATGCAGGCCGCGCGCCGCTCGTTCGGATCCGCGCTGGCGAGCCCTAACAAGACCGGGTGCGTCACACCCGCTGCCACTTCGCGTCGAGGTCGCTCGCGGCGCCGTCGCGCGAGGCGCGCTTCTCGCGCACGAGCTTGCGCAGATGCTGGATCACCGACTGCGCCGCCGCTGCGTGCAGCGCCGCCGGATACGCCGCGTACACGACCTGCACGATCTCCATAGCGCGCGACGGCCCGCGCTCCAGCGCGTCGAGAATCTGCCCCTCGCGCTCGCCGCGATGCGCGATGTACTCGCGCAGCTTCGCGGCGCCGTGCTCGATCACCGGCCCGTGCGCCGGGTAGATGCGGCGCGGCTCTTCCGCGAGCAGGCGGTCGAGCGAGCGCATGTAGTCGCCGAGGTCGCCGCTCTCGGCGGGGATGACGGTCGTTCCGACCCCTAACACATTGTCGCCGCTGAACAGCGCGCGCTCTTCTTCGAGGATGAAGTTGAGGTGGTCCGGAGCGTGGCCCGGCGCGTGAATCGCGCGCAGCGTGGCGCCCTCGGCGCGCACGATGTCGCCCGGAGCGAGCGGCTCGAGCGCGAGGTCGCCGTAGGGCCCATCGAAGAGAGCGCTAGGCATCTTGCGCACGCGCAACTTCCCGAAGCGTGACATCACCGAGCGCACGCCGCCGATGTGATCGGGGTGGCCGTGCGTGCACACGATCTCGGCGATGCGCTCGCAGCCGCTGCGCTGCATCGCCTGCTCGAGCACCGGCAGGAACTTCTCTTCGCCTTGCCCGGGGTCGATCAGCAGCCGCGCTTTCCCCGTGCCCACGAGGTACGCGTTCGTGCCCGGGCCGGTGAACATGCTCGGGTTCTGCCCGAGCGCGACGGTCACGCGCGGCGACCAGACGCCCACGTCGGGCATTTTCATCCCGAGCATCACCTGCGGAGCGGGAGCCTGCGGCGCGGCGGCATTCGACATGGCGGCGATTCTATGTGGAGAGCCGACGGAAGGCTCGATCTCGCCCAAACGGGGGAGCCCAACTGCTCGCATCTCCGTCAATTCATGCAAGTGCGTGTCTGTTGCCCATCGAGCCGGAGTAGCTTGCTCCGACGTGGCGTTAATGCCACGTCACCAATCGAGGAAGCTGACGTGAGCGAGCGCAGGGAATCCGATCAGGCTGAAGCGGGAATCATTTCACGACGAGGGTTCTTGGGCGGCGTGAGCGCGATCGCAGCCGCGGCCGCGGTGGTGGGGCCGAGCGCAGCCGCCGACGCTGGCGCAGCGGGACCCGGCACACCGCTCGCGAACGTGGCGGCGCGACGCCGGCGCGCGAACTCGCTGCGCGTGAGCGCGGCGCGCAGACATCTGCTCGCGCCGCTGACCGTGCAGGCCACGAACGGCGACGAAGCCCGCTACGGCGACTTCCGCGCGAGCTACTCCAAGGGGCTCCCGCACAACGCGCTCGGCGAGGTCGACCCGGCAGCGTTCGCCGCGCTTCAGGTCGCTGGCAACGCGACGAATGGCGCGGGATACGAGCTGATTCCCCTGGGCGGAGCGCGCAAGCAGGTCAGCCCGCAGGCTTGTCTCTCGTACGAGCTTTCGGGCATCGACGGGCAGGACACGCGCATTGCGCCGCCGCCGACGTTCGCGAGCGCGGACCAAGCCACTGAAATGCTCGAGGTCTACTGGCAGGCGCTCACCCGCGACGTGCCCTACCGCGTGTACGACCTCGACTCGACCGTCGCGGATGCGGTGGACGAGCTCAACGCGGTCAGCGTACGCATCGGCACCGGCGCCACGGTCACGCCCGGAAATCTCTTCCGAGGCGAGACGCCCGGCGACCTGATCGGGCCGTACATCAGCCAGTTCCTCTGGTTGCCCGTGCCTTACGGGCCGACCCGAATCGATCAGCGCTACGCCCAGCCGAATCCCGAAGACTTCATGACGAGCTACGGCGAGTGGCTCGCCATCCAAAACGGGGTCAACCCGACGCGGACGCTCACCTTCGGGCCGGGCGTCTACATCCACGACAATCGCACCCTCGGCGAGTGGGTACGGGTCGACGTCTCCTTCCAGGGCCCCCTGAATGCGGCGTTGATCTGCCTCGGCTTCGGTGGCGCGGCGCTGTCGCCGACCAACCCGTACCGCTCGCTCGCGAAGCAAGCTGCGTTCGCGAACTTCGGCGGCCCGGAGATTCTGCACCTCGTGACGATGTCGGCGCGCGCTGCGCTCGTCGGCGCGTGGTTCCAGAAGTGGTCGTGCCATCGCTGGCTGCGCCCGGAAGCCTTCGCGGGCCGCGTCCACAACCAGGTGACCGGCGTGAAGGACTACGGCATCCACCCCGACGCCACGAGCTCGGAGGCTGTCCTCCGGCTGCTGTCGGCGAACGGCACGGCGCTGCTGCCGCTCGCGTTCCCGGAGGGCTCGCCGACGCATCCTTCGTTCCCGGCGGGCCACGCCGCGATCGCTGGCGCGGGCTCGACGATGCTGAAGGCGCTCTTCGACGAGAACTTCGTGATTCCGAATCCGGTGGAAGCGAGCGCGGACGGCAGCACGCTCGACCCGTACGCGGGCACGCTCACGCTCGGGAACGAGTTCAACAAGCTCGCGGCGAACATCGCGATCGGACGCGACGCGGCGGGCGTGCACTACCGGGCGGACGGCGTCGATGGCATGGCGCTCGGTGAACAGATCGCGATCGGAATCCTGCAGGACTACTCGGTGACCCACAGCGAGGAGTTCGCAGGGTTCCGCTTCACGCGCTTCGACGGCGTGAGGATCCAGATTCGAAACGGTGCCGTTTCGATCCTGTGAGGTGACGTTCGCGGCGACCGGCGAGCGAACGGTCGCTCGCCGGTCGCTCGTTTTGTGGCAGAGCGTGCGACCCAAGTGAGGCCGAGGGGCCACCCACACAGCCACGAAGCAACTTCAGAAAGGGATCCCATGCGACGCACGTCGGCTCCGGCGCTCTGCGGCGGACTGCTCACCGCGCTTCTTGGATGGACGGATGCGACCGCGCAGGCCGCATTCACGGACCAGACCGCCGCCGCCGGCTTGGTTTACTCGGTTGCCACGGCATCAGACGCGCCCGGCGTTCCCATGTGGGGCGGCCTCTCGGTCGGAGACTTCAACAACGACGGCTTCCCGGACTTGTTCGTCGCGTCGGGCGGCGGCAGCGCCGATGCACTGTTCATCAACCAGGGAGATGGCACCTTCGTCGACGAAGCGGCGGCCTGGGGACTCACCGACCTCCACCGCGGAAACGGCACCGCTGTCGGCGACTACGACGGCGACGGCGACCTCGACTTGTACGTATCGAGCGCGGGCCCGATGAGCGGACCGGTCGTGGCTGGCGCAAACCGCCTCTACCAGAACAACTTCGCGCAGGGCTCGGCGACGTTCACGGAAGTCGCCGCCGCAGCCGGGGTCGCCCTCACGGCGCCCACGGACGCGACGGTGTTTCCGTTCGGCGTTGCCTTCGGCGACTACGACCTCGACGGCGATCTCGATCTGTTCGCCTGCAACTGGCGCCCCCCGACCTACCAGTTCCAGGACGGGAACCGGCTGTTCCGAAACAACGGCGACGGCACCTTCACCGATGTGACGGTTGCCGCGGGCGTGCTCGCGGACTTCGCCGGCTTCTCACCGCGCTTCGCCGACATGAACGGCGATCGCTACCCGGAGTTGATCATCGCCGCCGATTGGGTGGGAAGTAAGTACTTCCGCAACAACGGCGACGGAACCTTCTCCAACCTCGCACCGGGGAACGGAACCGCGCTCGATCAGAACGGCATGGGCAGCACGATCGGCGACTTCAACCGCGACGGTCGCTTCGACTGGTACGTCACGTCGATCGAAAACGCCCAAGGAAACTTCCTCTACGTCAACCAAGGCAACCACACGTTCTCGGCGCTGCCGGCAGCGAACGGCGCGAAGAACGGAGGCTGGGGCTGGGGCGCGACCGCACTCGACGCGGATCACGATGGCTTCGTCGACATTGCGGAGACCAACGGCTGGTTCAACGGGATCTACTCGAATGACCCGGCGTATCTGTTCCGCAACAACGGCAACATGACCTTCACGGATGTCGCAGCTAGCTCCGGCTTCGTGAACACTTCTGGCGGCCGCGCGCTCGTCACGTTCGACTACGACCTCGACGGGGACCTCGACCTCGTGATGTCGACGAACGACAACACGGTCGGCGGGCCAATCTTCCTGTACCGCAGCGAGCTGTCTGGCTCGAACGCGAACTGGCTCGAGCTCTCGCTCTCTGCGGCCGGTCATCCGGGGATCGCGGCGAACGGCGAGGGGAGCATCATTCGCATCTCCGCGGGCGGCGCTTTCCAGTACTTCAATCTCGCCGGCGGTTCGAACTTCCTTGGCCAAGGCGAGCTGATCGCTCACTTCGGTCTTGGCTCCGCCACGAACGTCGACGAGATCGCCGTGATGTGGCCGAGCGGTACGACGACCGTGCTCACCAACGTCGCCGCGAATCAGCGCGTGCTCGTGACTCCGCCCGCCACCTTCACGCCCGCGCTCAGGGTCGCGGACGCGTCGCTCTCAGAAGGAAACGCGGGCACGACCAACGCAGGCTTCGCGTTGACCCTCTCCGCTGCGGTCGGGTCGGACGTGGTCGTCGACTACGCGACTCTCGATGGGACTGCGACCGCGGCCGGCAACGACTACGTGCCGGCGATCGCTCAGGCGACGATTCCCATGGGAGCTACGACCGCGTCGATCGACGTCGGCATCCTCGGAGACGTCACCCCGGAGCTGACGGAGACGTTCCAGGTGCAGATCACTGCAGCGCCTGGCACCGCGGTCCTCGACGGGACTGCCACCGGCACGATCGTCGACGACGACGGGACGCTGCTGCACGAAGAGTTCGATGACGGCGTTCAATCCTGGATCGCGACCTCCGGGACGTGGACAGAGATTGGCGGCGCGCTGAACGGCTCCGCGGCATCGGGCTTGGCGCGAATCTCCTCCCCGGCAACTTGGTCGCCTTCCGGACTGTCCGCCTGCTTGGTCTGCACGGTGGAGACTCAGATGACGCTCGGCGGGCAAGCGAAACAGGCCGACATCGCGGCGTGGAGAACCGGGTGGACCAACTTCATCTCGGTGACCGCGAACGCCCAGAGGAAGCGTTGGGAGCTCCTGGAGGTGAGGAACGGCGTGACGGTGCAGAGCCGCCGCTTCAATCAGACGATCCTTCCGAACGTCGCCTACAACCTGCGCGTGGAGCACACCGGCGCCGCAGTCCGCGTGTACATCAACGGAGTCCTGCGGTTGACCCTCATACCGACCCAGCCGCTCGTGGCGGGCGATGTCGGAATGCGCGTCTCGTCGGGCATGACGGCAAAGTACGAGTTCGTGAAGATTTACTGACGACGGTCAGCGTGCCGCGCGCGACGCATCGCGCGCGGCACGCTCACTCGCCCGCGATCGTCATCCGCGCGATGCGTAGGCTCGGCGCACCGAGGGATCCGAGGAAGCGCGTGTCCGCGGCGATGGCCTCGATCTGCTCGAACATCGTGCCGAGATTCCCCGCGATCGTGATCTCCTGAACCGGAAACGCGCGCTCACCGCGCTCGATCCAGAAGCCGTGGGCGCCGCGCGAGAAGTCGCCGGTCACCGCGTTGAAGCCGTGGCCGAACATGCCTGTCACGAGCAGCCCGCGTTCCATGCCGCGGATCAGCGTGTCGAGATCGCCCGCGCCGGGCTCGAGCCAGAGGTTCGTGGGCGCCGCGGTCGGCGCGCTGGCGGCGGAGCGCGCGGCGTTGCCCGTGGTCGTCAGGCCGAGCTTGCGCGCGGAGTAGGAGTCGAGTAGCCAGCTGCGCAGCACGCCGTTCTCGACGAGCACGTTGCGGCGCGTCGGCTGGCCCTCGCCGTCGAAGGGCTTGCTGCCGAGTCCGGCGCGCACGCGGCCGTCGTCGACGATCGTGACGCGCTCGCTCGCGACGCGCGCTCGCATCTTCTCGCGCAGGAACGAGCTGCCGCGGTAGACGCCGTATCCCGAGAGGCAACCGACGAGGTTGCCGAGCAGGTCGCGCGCGGAGGGCGCATCGAAGATCACCGGCACTTCACAGGTGGGGACGCGCCTCGCGCCCAGCCGCGCGAGTGTGCGCTGCGCCGCGATGCGGCCCACTTCCTCCGGCGCGTCGAGCTTCGAGGCGTGCCGGCTCGCGGTCATCCACCACGAGGTCTGCATCTCACCGTTCTCCGCGGCGACGGGCTGGGAGAACATCGAGTGTGAGGCCGTCTCGTAGCCGCCTGCGAAGCCGGCGCTCGATCCGTAACAAATGCTCGTGCGCGCAGCGTTCGCGCTCGAGCCCTCGGAGTTGGTGATGCGAGCGTCGAAGCCTCGCGCCGCGTCCTCCGCCCGCTGAGCGCGCGCGATCCAGTCCGCGGTCGTGAGCGCGCGATCGGCGGGGTCGAAGAGCTCGAGATCGGGCAGGGCGCTCGCGAAGCCGTCGCTCGGCAGCCCCGCCGTGTGATCCGGCGCCGTCGCGCGCGCGAGCGCGACCGTGTCCTCCGCGAGCCGCGCGATCGCATCGCGCGCGAGGTCGCTCGACGAAGTGACCGCACTGCGCAGGCCGCCAGCGCCGTCCGCGAACACGCGAATGCCGAGCGTGCGCTCGCGCGACTGCTGAACTGTGTCCACTTCCTTGCCGCGCACGCGCACTTCCAGCGCATCGCTGTCCGCGAGCACCGCGTCGCACGAGTGCGCGCCCGCGGCTTTCGCGCGCTCGAGCGCGAACTGCACCGCATCGAGCCCCGACAGCTTGGTCATCGCTCGGTGCCGCCGACCGTGAGGCCGTCCACGCGAATCGTCGGGAGCCCGACGCCGACGGGCACCGACTGCCCGTCCTTGCCGCACGTGCCGACGCCGAGGTCCAGCGCGAGATCGTTCCCGATGCGCGAGACGCGCGTGAGCACGTCGGGGCCGTTGCCGATCAGGGACGCGCCGCGCAGCGGCTCGGCGAGCTTGCCGTCGACGATGCGATAGGCCTCGCTCGCCGAGAACACGAACTTGCCGCTCGTGATGTCGACTTGGCCGCCGCCGAACGTCTTCGCGTAGAGGCCGTTCTTCACCGAGCGCAGCACGTCCTCGGGGTCGTCGCTCCCGGCGAGCATGAACGTGTTCGTCATGCGCGGCATCGGGAGGTGCGCGTAGCTCTGGCGGCGGCCGTTGCCCGTGGGCGTGTGGCCCATCAGGCGCGCGTTCAGGCGGTCGTGCAAGTAGCCCACGAGAATGCCGTCCTCGATCAGCACCGTGCGCGACGTGGGCGTGCCTTCGTCGTCGACGTTCAGCGAGCCGCGCCGGCCAGGGATCGTGCCGTCGTCGATCACCGTGACGCCCGGCGCGGCGACGCGCTGGCCGATGCGGCCCGAGAACGCGGACACTCCCTTGCGATTGAAGTCGCCCTCGAGGCCGTGGCCGACCGCTTCGTGCAGCAGCACGCCCGGCCAGCCGGGTCCCAACACCACGTCGAATGCGCCGGCGGGGCACGGGCGCGCGTCGAGATTCACGAGCGCGAGGCGGATCGCTTCGTCGGCGAGCGGCTGCCAGTTCTCAGGCAGCAGGAACTCCGCGAGCTCGCGGCGCCCGCCCGCGCCCTGATAACCCACCTCGCGCCGTCCACCCGCGCCGTGCGCGATCACCTGCACGTTGAGGCGCACGAGCGGCTGCGCGTCCGCCACCCACCCGCCGTCGCTCGCGGCGACCATCACGTTGCGGTGCTGCGTGATGACGCTCGCCATCACCTGCACGATGCGCGGGTCCTTGGCGCGCGCGTAGCGGTCGATCGCGTCGAGCAGCGCCACCTTCGTCGCGATCGGCACCTCGGTCGGTGCGAGCGCGACGGGATAGAGGTCGAGCGCGGGCTTTCCCGCGCGCACCGCCACGACGCCGCCCTGCGGCGCGCCGGCCGCGATCTCGCGCGCGGTGCCCGCGGCGACCTGCAGCGCCTCTACCGTGATGTCGTCGGCGTGCGCGTAGCCCTGCTTCTCGCCCGAGATCGCGCGCACGCCGACGCCTTGTACTAGGTGGCGGTCGCCGCTCTTCACGATGCCGTCTTCGAGCGAGACGGAGTCCATCGTCGAGGCTTCGAAGAACAGATCCGCGTGGTCGATCTTGCCATCGAGCGCCGTGCCGAGCGCGCGCTCGAGCTCGCGTGTGCCGATGCCAAAGCGTGCGCCGAATGCGGGCGCCGAACTGTTAGGGCTGGACATCGCTCTCCAATGCTTCGAGGCGGGCGGGAAGGTCGGCCAAGCTAGCAAGCTCCGTGACATCGATCGGTGTCATGCCCGCCTCGTGCGAGGCCTCGACATCGAGCTGCGCGTGGTCGCCCACGTAAACACACGCGCTCGCCGCGACGCCGAGGCGCGCGAGGCACGCGTCGAAGATGAGCCGCGCAGGCTTCGCCGCGCCGCAGTCTACGGGCAGCACGATCTCCGCGAAGGCGTCGTGCAGACCGAGCTCGCGCAGGATCGGGTGCAGGCGTTGGTCGAAGTTCGAGACGATCGCGAGCGCGCGGCCCGAATCGCGCAGTACGGTGAGCGCTGCGTACGCACCTTCGCGCGCGCGCCAGGCAGCGCCGCGCGCGAAGTGATCCCAGAGCGCCGCGAAGTAGGCGTCGAAGTCGCGAAAGCGCGCGGTGCCGTCCGCGGCGAGAAAGGTCTCGCGCACGCGCGCGCGCCACCACGCGCGCTCGAGCTCGGCGGCACGCGCGGGCGGCTCGCCCGGATGCACGTTCGCCGGCGCCGCCGCGAACACGCGGCGGAAGGCGTCCTCGATGCGCGCGGGCGAGAGCGCGACGCCGTGCTGCGCGGCGAGGCGGGCGTAAGTGGCGCCGACCGGCTCGGCGGGAGTGATTAGGGTGCCGGCGGCGTCGAACAGAACGGCGGCGATGCGCATGGGCGGCGCAGCGTAGGAGCGGGGCGAGGCGTCAGCGAGCTGCGACTCGCGCCGGGTCGCCCAGGTCGCGGCGCTTGTACCCGTCGCAGGCGCGCTCGGTGCGAGCGATGTTCAGGAGCACCAGCTCGTATTGGATGCTCGCGTCCTTCAGCAACTCGACTTCGACCGGGGGCACGCCGCCAAGCTCTCGCGCGAGGCGTGCCCGAATCTCGGCGAGGAGTGCGCGTGGCTCGCGTCCGAGGACGCCAAACTCACCGAGCGCGAGCATCGGATGTGAGGCGCTCTCGATCCGAATCACCTCGACCAGGCGGAGCCGATCGGGACAGCGGAGCACTCGGCCGTGCACGAGCAGGAGGTCGCCGAGCTCGATCACTTGCTCCGCGTGGATGGGAGCGGCGAGCAGGGAGAGTGCGAGCGCGAGAGTCACAGAGCGAAGTACGCGTGGGCGCATGACGGAGAGATCGCCCGCGAACGCCGCCTCTCGCCACCTCGAACATGAAGCTGCGATGAAGCTCAGCGCTCGTCGGGGTCGTATCCCAAGTTCGGCGCCAGCCAGCGCTCCACTTCCGCGAGCGGCACGCCTTTGCGCGCGGCGTAGTCGCTCGCCTGGTCGCGCCCGATCGCGCCCACGTTGAAGTAGCGCGCCTGCGGGTGCGCGAAGTAGAGGCCCGAGACGCTCGCGGCGGGCCACATCGCGCAGCTCTCGGTGAGCGTGATGCCCACCTGCTCGGCGCCTAACAAGCGGAACAGCGTGCGCTTCTCGCTGTGGTCGGGGCAGGCCGGGTAGCCGAACGCGGGGCGGATGCCGCGGTACTTCTCGTCGATCAGCTCCTCGTTCGAGAGGCGCTCACCCGCGCCGTAGCCCCACTCGCGGCGCACGCGCGCGTGCAGCATCTCGGCGAAGGCCTCCGCGAGGCGATCGGCGACGGCCTTCACCAGGATCGCGCGGTAGTCGTCATTCGCGGCCTCGGCTTTCTTCGCGAGCTCGTCGGCGCCGAGCCCCGCCGTGACGGCGAAGGCGGCGACCGAGTCCGCGAGGCCGCTCTCGCGCGGCGCCACGAAGTCTGCGAGCGAGCGCTGCGGCGCAGCGTCGTCGTGCGGGCGCTGCTGGCGCAGCATCGGGAAGCGCGCGACCTCGCGCGTGAGAGCCTCGTCGTCGTACAGCACGACGTCGTCGCCGTCGGCGCGCGCGCGCCAGAAGCCGTAGACGGCGTTCGCGTGGATCGCGCGGCTCTTCTCCAGCTCGTCGAGCAGCGCGTTGGCGTCGTCGTAGAGGCGCTTCGCTTCGGCGCCGTACTGCACGTGCTCGAAGATCCTCGGGAACTTCCCTGACAACTCCCACGCCGAGAAGAAGAAAGTCCAGTCGATGTACGGGCGAATCTCGGCGAGCGGCACGTTCTTCAGCTCGCGGCGACCGAAGAACGCCGGCTGCGCGAGATCGTCTTTGCGCCACGCGACCTGCGTCCGCTTCGCGCGCGCGTCGGCGAGCGCGAGCAGCGGCTTCTCCTGCTTGCTCGCGTAGACGAGGCGCAGCCGCTCCTGCGCGGCGCGGTTCTTCGCGTCGAGCTCGGCGCGCTGCGCGGCGTCGAGCAGCGCGGCCGCGACGCCCACCGCGCGCGATGCGTCGTTCACGTGCACGACGGTCTGCGCGTAGGTGGGCGCGATCTTGACCGCGGTGTGCTGCCGGCTCGTCGTCGCGCCGCCGATGAGCAGCGGCTGCTGCATGCCGCGCCGCTCCATCTCCTTCGCGACGTGCACCATCTCGTCGAGCGAGGGCGTGATCAGCCCCGACAACCCGACCAGGTCGCACTTCTCGGCGATCGCGGTGTCGAGGATCTTGTCCGCGGGCACCATCACGCCGAGGTCGAGCACCTCGTAGCTGTTACAGCGCAGCACCACGCCGACGATGTTCTTCCCGATGTCGTGAACGTCGCCCTTCACGGTCGCCATCACGACTTTGCCCTTGGCCGCGGCAGCGCCCGTCGTCGCGCGCTCCCGCTCCATGAAGGGTTCGAGGTAGGCGACCGCCTTCTTCATCGCGCGCGCGCTCTTCACGACCTGCGGCAGGAACATCTTGCCCGCGCCGAACAGGTCGCCGACGTGGTTCATCCCGCTCATCAGCGGGCCCTCGATCACGGCGAGGGGACGCCCGAGCTTCACGCGCGCCTCTTCCGCGTCGGCTTCGATGAAGTCGGTGATGCCGTGCACGAGCGCGTGCGAGAGGCGCTGCTCGACGCTCGCCTCGCGCCAGGCGAGGTCGACCTCGCGCTTCTTGCCGCCGCTCGCGAGCGTGGCCGCAGTCTCGAGCATGCGCTCGGTCGCGTCCGCGCGGCGGTTGAAGAGCAGATCCTCGACGCGCTCGAGCAAGTCGGGCGCGATGTCTTCGTACACCTGCAGCTGGCCCGCGTTCACGATGCCGAAGTCCATGCCCGCGCGGATCGCGTGGTAGAGGAACGCGGAGTGGATCGCCTCGCGCACGGCGTCGTTGCCGCGGAACGAGAACGAGAGATTCGAGACGCCGCCCGAGATGTGCGCGCCGGGGCAGCGCCGCTTGATCTCACGCGCGGCCTCGATGAACGCCTTCGCGTACTCCGCGTGCTCCTCGATGCCGGTGCCGATCGCCAAGATGTTGGGGTCGAAGAGGATGTCCTCGGGCGGGAAGCCGGCTTGCTCCGTGAGCAGGCGATACGCGCGCTCGCAGATCTCCACCTTGCGCGCGGTGGTGTCGGCTTGCCCAGTTTCGTCGAACGCCATCACCACGACCGCCGCGCCGTACTGCCGGATGCGCCGCGCCTTCGCGAGGAAGTCGGCCTCGCCTTCCTTCAGCGAGATGGAGTTCACGACGCTCTTGCCCTGGCAGCTCTGCAGCCCGGCTTCGAGCACCTCCCACTTCGAGGAGTCGATCACGATCGGGACGCGTGCGATCTCGGGCTCCGAGCCGATCCACGCGAGGAACGTGCGCATGCACGCGGCGGAATCGAGCAGGCCCTCGTCCATGTTCACGTCGAGCAGGTTCGCGCCGCTGCGCACCTGCTCGAGCGCGACGTGCGTCGCGGCTTCCCAGTCGCCCGCCTTCACGAGCTTCCGGAACTTCGCGGAGCCGGTGACGTTCGTGCGCTCGCCGATCATCTGGAAGTTCGAGTCGGAGCGAACCGTGATCGCGTCCATGCCCGAGAAGTGCGTGAGCCTCTCGCGCGGCTGCGCGAGCGCGCGCGGCGCGACGTCGCGCACCACACGCGCGATCGCGGCGATGTGCTCGGGCTTCGTGCCGCAGCAGCCGCCGACGACGTTGAGGAAGCCGCTCTGCGCCCAATCCGAGATGAGCCCCGACATCTCCGCGGGCGTCTCGTCGTACGCGCCCATCGCGTTGGGCAGCCCGGCGTTGGGGTACGCGCTGATCGCGACGTCGGCGAGCTGCGCGATCTCGGCGATGTGCGGGCGCATCTGGCGCGCGCCGAGCGAGCAGTTGAGGCCGACCAGGATCGGGCTCGCGTGGCGGATCGAGCGATAGAACGCCTCGAGCGTCTGACCCGACAGCGTGCGCCCGCTCGCGTCGGTCATCGTGCCACTGATCATGATCGGCACGCGCTCGCCGCGCTCCGCGAACACGCGCTCGGCGGCGATCAGCGCGGCCTTCGCGTTCAGCGTGTCGAAGATCGTCTCGATCACGAGGAGATGGACGCCGCCTTCGAGCAGGCCGTGGATTTGATCGGCGTAGGCATCTTCCAGCTCGGCCCACGTCACGGCGCGGAAGCCGGGGTTGTTCACGTCCGGCGAGAGCGAGAGCGTGCGATTGGTCGGCCCGATCGAGCCCGCCACGAAGCGCGGGCGGTCCGGCGTCCTGTCGCTCCACTTGTCCGCGGCGATGCGCGCGAGCCGTGCCGATTCGCGGCTGATCTCGCGCGCCAGGTGCGCGAGGCCGTAGTCGGCTTGCGAGATCGCGTTGCCGTTGAAGCTCGTCGTCCCGAGCAAGTCGGCGCCGGCGGAGAGGAAGCGCTCGTGTACGTCGACCACGAGCTGCGGGCGCGTCAGCACGAGCAGGTCGTTGTCGCCCTTCAGCGGGTGGGCGTGGTCGCGGAAGCGCTCGCCGCGGAAGTCGGCCTCCGTGAGGCCCTCCGCCTGGAACATCGTGCCCATCGCGCCGTCCTTGATCAGGATGCGCTGGCTCATCAGGGCGCGAAGCTGCGACTCGACCGCGCTCACGACTTCTCCTTGCGTCCGCTGGCAATGAAGGTCGCCGGCAAATCGGCGCCGCGCGCCGCGGGGGGCTGCGCAGCGACGCGAACGTCGCGCAGGCCGGCGCTCGCGAACACGCGCGCGATCTCGTCCGGCGCAAAGCCCATCCACACCACGCCGAGCTCTTCGCGCATCCACTCGCGCTCGTGCGCGACGAAGTCGATCGCGACGACCGCGCCGCCGGGCTTCGTCGCGCGCGCCATCTCCGCGATCGCCTCCGAAGGCGAGGGCAGGTACTGAAGCACCATGTGCGCGAACGCGGCGTCGACCTCGGCGTCGGCGAGCGGGAGCGCCGCGGCGTCGCCCGCGCGCAGCTCGACGTTCGCGATGCCAGCGGCGGCGAGCTTCTCGCGCGCGGCGTCGAGCATGCGCTGCGAGTGGTCCACGGCGATCACGCTGCAGCCCGCGCTCGCGAGCTCGGCGGCGAGCGCGCCGGTGCCCGTGCCGAGGTCGAGCACGCGCAGCCCGCGCGGAATCAGCGCGTGGAGCGCGCGCGCCCGTAACAACTCGTCGCCCCACACCTTGCGGATCGCGTCCCACTCGGGGCCGACCTCGTCGAAGAAGCTGCGGCTCTTCGCGCTGCGCGCCTCGAGCACGCGCGCGAGCGCAGCTTGATCGCGCCTCGCGGCGGGGTCGCTCGCGAAGCTGCGGCGCGTGAGCGCGAGGGCGTCGCGCCACGCGGCGTCGTCGGGCGGCGCGAAGCGGTAGAGCACGAAGGTGCCCTCGCGGCGATCGCGGAGCAGGCGCGCCTCCCGCAGCACGCCGAGGTGCCGCGACACGCGCGATTGCGCCATGCCGAGCACCTCCATCAGCTCCTGCACCGCCAGCTCCTCGCGTTCGAGCAGCGCGAGGATGCGCAGGCGCGTCGGGTCGCCGAGCGTGCGGAAGATCTTCTGAAGCGAGCTGGCCATGCCGTCCCCGAACGTGCCAAGTGATCGGCCGGGCAGGCTGGATCACTGAATGCGGATGAAGGAATGTGGCCAGCCTAACGGTTCAGGTCACGCCGGGGCAACGCGCTCGAACGCGACTTCTGAACTTTCCGGGGCCCGCGCCGGCTGCCCCGATCAACGGGGCCGCGCCAGGATCGCGTCCGGCGTGCCGGTCACCTGCACACGGCCCGCACCGCTCGCGTCGAGGGCGATGCCGTACGCCGCCAGGGCTGGCTGCAGCGCGGGGTCGAAGTGCGCGATCTCGGCGTCGATCGAGATCGCCCCGGTGGCCGGGCCTGCAAAGCCCGCCGCGACCTCGCCCTGCGCCGTCGCCGAGACCATCGGGCCCTGGAGCGAAAACGAGTCGACGTGCAGCGTGCCGAGCTCGTCGAGGCGCAGCGCGCTGGCGAGCGACTCGTACGGAATCGCGAGCGGCGAGCCGGGCGGCTGCAGCGATCCGTCGCGGCCCGTGATCTGCACCTCGCCGGTCCTCGGGTCCGCGAGGCGCGCGACCACGAGCTTCGCGTCGACCGGCCCCGCGAGCGGCGAGCCCTGCTCCCCGAACCACGATGCGGGGAGTGCGGCGAGGTCGAAGCCCAAGAGCGTCGCCGCCATCGACTCGCGGGAGACGGTGGCTTCGCAGGCCCCGAACGCGGCGCGCGCGGCGACGTGGGCGGCCGGGATGCCGCGCAGCCAGCTGAGCGGGCGCGCCGCGCGCAGCCGCACCGAGTCGAGCGCGAGCGTCTCGCCTGCGGGCCAGCGCAGCGACACGCCGCGCGCCTCGAGCTCGGGGCCGCGCCAGCCGAGCCCCACCTCGAGCGCGTCGATCGTCGTGGCGATGCGCGTCTCGGCTTCGATGCGCGCAGCCAGCGCGGGGGCGAGGCGCTCGAAGGGAAAGAAGGCGATTGCGACGAGCGCGATCGCGAGCAGCGTGAGCAGCGCGAAGCCGAGCCCGCGCGCGAGGCGCGCTGCGATGCCGCGCTCGCCGCGCCGAGGCATCAGGCGCGCTCGAAGGACGAGACGGTGAAGCTCACCTCGAGCATGCCGGGCTGGTCGGCGCGCGTGCGGATCTTGAGGCTCTTCACCGACAGCACCTGCGGCGCGGACTCGATCTTGTGCAGGAAGCTGATCACCTGCGGCAGCGACGCGTTCGCGAGGGTCACCTGCAGCTTCGTCTCGCGATAGGGCGGCGTTGCCGGCGACGTGCGCGGCTCGATCGAGTCCACCTTCACCGCGCTCTGCTGAGCGAGGTCCTGCAGCGTGGCGAGCAGGTTGCCCTGCGGCCCGCCCGCGATGCGCTGCTCGACCCCCGCGAGCCGGCCGTTCACCTCGTCGAAGCGCAGCTTCAGCTCACGCACCGCCGCGAGCTGCTGCTCCGCGTTCGACGCGCGCAGCCGAGAGCTCGCGCGTGCATCGATCAGCGTCTGAACGCCGAACACCCACACGAGCGAGAGCAGCGTGAGCCCGCCGGCCGCCGAGACGAGCAGCTTCTCGCGGCGCCCGAGCCCCTCGAACCAGGCGCGAAAGCGGTTCAGCCACTCGCTCACGACGCCTCTCCTCCCGCGGCCACGCGGATGCGCAGGTCGAAGTTCACGCCGCCGCGCCGCGCGTCGGAGCCGCTCTCTCCGATCGTCACGTCGGAGAACGCGGGGAATTTCTTCACTTCGGCGACGAGGCGGTCCACGGCTTTGTAGTCCGGCGTGTGGCCGCGAATCTGCACGGTGTCGCGCTCGATCGAGAACTCCTCGAACACGACTTGGAGATCCTTCGGCACGTTCTTCGAAATCTCGGTGAGGATGTCGAGGGCCGACAAGTTGCCTCGGTAGACGCCGAGCATCTCGGCGCGGCGCTGTGCGTCGCGCACGGCGCTCTCCATCGCGGCGAGCGGGTCGTCGCCCGGAGCGGCGCCCGTCTCGGCCACGATCTCGCGCGCGGCGTCCTCGTACGCGCCCGCGCTGCTCGAGCTCTTCCAGATGTCGGCGGCGCCGGCGATCAGGGCCGCCCCGAGGAAGCCCGCCCCCAACAATGCAGTGGGGCGCAGGTCGCGCGCGATGCCGCGCAGATCGATGCGCTCGGCGAACTCGCCCTGGCGCAGGTTCACGCGCGTGGCGCTGCGCGTCGTGCCGCGCAGCGCGAGCGCCATCGCGGGCGCGAACGTGAGCGTGTCGCCCTTCGCGACGAAGGCGGTGCCGAGCGGCCCGCGCGGCAGCGGCAGGCGCTCGAAGGTCGTGCCCGAGCGCTCCGTCAGCAGCTGGTCGAAGCCCGCGAGCTTGGCCGATCCGCCGAGCAAGTGCGCGCGCTCGATGGCGGGCGCGCCGGCGAGAAGCGGCTCGAAGCTCGCGATCGTGCGCGCGAGCTCACGCGCGAGGCGGTCGAGCACCGCTGCGGCGGCGAGCGCGCGGCGGTTGCCGATCACGCCTTCTTCCCGCTTCGCGCGCTCCGCCTCGACCTCGCCGATACCGCGCTCCTGCGCGATCGCGAGCGTGATCGCCTTGCCCGCGATCGGGATCGTGCGCGTCGCGAGCACGCGGCCGTCGCGGCACAGCGCGAGAGTCGTCTTGCGGTGCCCGACGTCGGCGAGCAGGCGCAGGCCCGGCAGCTCCACCAGCGTCCCGAGGTTCGAGAGCACCAGCCCCTCGGCCTCGATCACGCGCGGCGTCACCTCCGCTTCGCGCAGCGTCTCGAGCAGCAGCGACACCTCGGCGCGCGGCACCACGCACGCCGCGACGTCAACGCCCGCAGCGCTCTCGCCCGCGAATTCCCAGTCGACCACGTAGTCCTTGAGGTCGAAGGGCACTTGCTCCTCGACCTCGAACGGCACCGCGGCGGCGACCTTGCGGCGATCCTGGAACGGGAAGCTGAGTCGCCGCGTCGAGAGCCGGTCACCGGCGACGCTCACCACCACGTGCTGCAGCGGCAGGTCGTGGGCCGTGATCAGCTGGCGCAGCTCGGTCGCGAGCGCGGGCGCCGGATCGTCGAGCTCGAAGGTGCGCAGCTGCACCACCTCGATGTCGCGTCCGAGCGGCTGGCGCAGCTCGACCGCCTTCACGGAGTGGCTGCCGATGTCGAGCCCGAGCACGCGTCTGGCCATGGCGGGTCCTTAGCCTCAATAGGTTTGGATCGCGAGCAGCTTCGGGTCGCCGAGCTCGCTGCGATCGACCACCGCGGTCACCGTGCGCACCGTCGCCCCCGACTGCGCCTCTGCGGTCACCATGAACACGTCCGACTCGAAGCTGGGCGCGGGAAACACGCCGTCGGGGAGCACGCTGCGCAGCGGCGTGCAGCCCGGCGCGTTCGCTTCGTCCGCGCACAGCAGGGCGCCGCCCTCGCGCACTTCGAGGATGCGCCGCACTTCGCTCTCGTCCACGAGTCGGAAGTGCCCGCTCGTGCCGGTGTAGAGCAGGGCGAGCACCCACGGCGGCGCCGTGTTCGGGTTGATTCCGGCGTTCTCGCCCTGATACGGGAACACCGTGATGTACGGGCGCAGCACCTCGACCAGCGCCGCGTCGAAGCCCTCCACGGCGCCGAGCTCGTCGACCGAGAGCAGTGCGCGGTTCGCGGCGCGCGACGGCGGACGCCGCGCGAGGTAGGTGTCGTCCTCGGTGCCGCCCTTCGTGCGCTCCTCGTCCTGATCGATGTAGTCCATCAAGGCGTGCGCGAGCTCCTCGGGGTCGTAGGCGTGCTTTTCGGCCGCCTCGGGCAGCTCGTCGATCGCCTTTTCCATGAGCGCGAGCAGATAGGTCTCGGTCGCGGCGTCCTTGGCGGCGCCGTCCGCGAAAAGCGCGTTCAGGTTGAGCCGCGAGCCGCTGTCCTCGATCGCGAGCACGAGCGCGTCGCCGTTCGGCAGCGTGATCGGTGCCGCGCGCGCGCGCGCCCAGTCGTCCGCGAGCGAGTCGGCGCGGAAGTCGGCCTCGTCTTCGCGCACGCGATCGTCGATCAGGAGCGCCTGCGCGAGCCGCACCCCGCCGCGCGCGAGAGCCTCGGCGCGGGCGCTCGCATCGTGATTGTTGATCGCGAGCACGTTGTACGTACTGCGCTGCACGAACAGCACCACGGCGCTGATCGCGACCGCGACGAACACCAGCACGGCGATCAGCGCAACGCCTCGCTCGCCTCGCCGCGGCGTCATTCGCAGAACTCCAGGCCGTCGATGTCTTCGGCGCACGCGTTCGCGTTCGCGTCGAGCATCGCCTGCGCCGCCGCCGGGTCGGGCTGCTGCGCGATCCACGCCGCGAAGGCCGGCGCGTTGTCCGCGCGGCACTGTGCGATCGTCACGCATTCTTCGTCCCCCTCGTCGTCTTCGTCGTCCTCGTCCTCGTCGCCGCTCTCGCCGCTGAGGGCCTTCGCGAGGTCGATCGGCCGGATCGGCAGCACGACCCGCCGCGAGAACTCGCGCTCGCCGTCGGGTGCGCTGGCATCGGCGAGCGCGAGCGTGATCTCGGCCGCGATCGGGAGCTGCCCCGAGCGTTCGAGCGTGGACGAGTCCCAGCTCTGCGCGACCTGGCCCTCGTCGTCGACGAAGCTCACCGCGAAGCGCGTCACGCCGCGCGCGAGCACCTGCGCAGCGCCATCGCTGCTGCGCGGGAAGTCGCGATCGAGGCCCTCGGGCAGGGCCGGCGAGGTCCAGCGCAAGAGCTGCAAGTCGTCCGCGTCGCCGGGTTCGGTCCAGTACGCGACGACGCCGAGATCACTCGCGTGCTCGCCCGCGGGCCGCGCGCTGCGCGAGTCGAACTTGAGGCGGTTCGAGCCGCCGCGACCGCCGCGCGATTCGGCGAGGAAGAGCCACGGATGCTCGAGCGGGTCGACCTCCTCGGGCTTCTCGACGAGGGTGGCGCCCGCGAGGTCGTCGGCGACGCGGTCGAGCAACAACAACCCGCGCCGCGTCACGACCGAGTGGTCCGCGGTCGTCGTCACGTCGGCGATCCCGCTGAACACGCTCGCCATCACGACGAACAACCCGCCGAGGATCAGCACGACGGCCATCACCTCGAGCAGCGTGAATGCGCGCGTGCGGCGGGTCATCCGTCGCCCTCGCCGTCGTCCTCGTTCTCGTCGCCTTTCCCCTCGAGCGTCGCGAGCGCGGCGGGGTTGAGCGCGAAGGTGGTGCGCTCGGCGAGCGGCGGCGCCTCGGCATCCGGCGCCGCGTCGCTGCGGCTCACGCGCACCGAGATCTCTAGCACGGGCGGCGTGTTCTGCGCGGCGGGCGATGCGAGCCAGCCGCCGCTCGGCTGCGCGCCGGCCGCAGCGGCGGCCTCGGGGCCCGCGTCCCGCGCGGCGCCGAGCAGCGCGCTCGCGGCGGCGGCGGAGTCGAACGCGCGCACCTCGATCGTGGCGCGCAGGTCGTCCTCGCTGCGCTCCGTGCGCCCGAGCTGCGGCGCCGCGCCGCGCGCGATGCTCTCCTCGATCTCGGCGATCGCGCGGTCCGCGAACAGCGCCGCCAATGCTTCGCCGCGCGCGTCGCCTTCGCGGCGCGCCTGCGAGGCGAGCATCTCCGAGAGCGCCGCGACCACGAGCAGCAGGATGATCGCGGCGGCCATCACCTCGATCAGCGTGAAGCCGCGCGCGTGACTAGGGCGCATCGAAGCTCACCAGCGTCGGGTCGGCGAACGGCGCCACCTCGACCGTGACGCTCGCTTCTTCGCCGCGCGCGAGGCGGATCGTGGCGGCGGCGGCCGAGCCGTCGGGCTCGAACGCGATCGCGCCGAGGCCGTCCGTGAGCGACTCGCGCTCGCTCTCGATCGAGACGAAGGAGCAGCCGCTGTCCAGGCGCTGCCCGGGGCCTGCCTCGCCCGGCAGGCGCACGAACTCCGGACCCTCGCTGCGCGGCGCGACGAGGGGCAGCTCGTCGAGCTCCGCCCAGGCGAGCGTGGGATCGAGCGGCGGCCTGGGGGGACGCTCCTCGATCCAGAAGCTCGCGCCCGCGAAGTCGATCACCACGCGGTGCGCGCGGCCGGTCGCCTGCCCGCGCTCGCGCGCGAAGTCGAGGGTCGCCGCGAGCGCCGCGCCGCTGTCGCGCAGCGCCTGCGTCCCGACCAGGCCGAGGCGCGGCAGCATCACGCCCGCGATCAGCGCGAAGATCAGGATCACCGCGAGGATCTCGATCAACGTGAAGGCGCGGGAGCGGCGGGCGCGCACTGCGCGGGCTCCGAGCTACTCGGCCGTGTCTTCGGCCGCCCAGTTCCCGATGTCCGCGGCCGTGCCGCTGCCGCCCGCCTGGCCGTCGGCGCCGACCGACCACAGGTCGTAGGAGTCCGGGTTGCGCTCGCCGGGGTAGGCGTACTGGAAGTCCTGCTTCCATGCGTCCTGGGGAATCGTCTTGCCGTCGAGGTAGCCGCCGGGCCGCCAGCCGCGCGCTTCGGGCGGCGTGGTCGGCTTCTCGATCAGCGCGCGCAGACCCTGCTCGGTGGACGGGAAGCGCCCGTTGTCCATGTAGTACGTGGAGAGCGCGGTCTTGATCGAGTTCAGCTGGAGGCCCGTCGTCGTCACGTTGCCCTGGTCGAACACCGCGAGCACGCGCGGCCCGACGATCGCCATCAGCAGGCCGATGATCACCACCACGGCCATGATCTCGATCAGCGTGAACGCGCTTCGTCGCTTGTTGGGGATCGCGTGCATGTCGTTCTCCCGAGCTCGCTCAGCGTTGCATCTGCTGAGTGATGTTCATGAGCGGTAGGAGCACCGCGAGGATGATCACGGCCACGATGCCGACCATGAAGAGAATCAGAACGGGCTGGAGCACGGCGGTGAAACGAGTCACCGCGGTCTCCACCTGCTCGTCGTAGGTGTCGGCGACCTTCGCGAGCATCGCCTCCAGCTGCCCGGAGCGCTCGCCGACGGCGACCATGTGCGTGACCAGCGGCGGGAACTGCCCGCTCGTGCGCAGCGGCGTCGCGATGCTGGCGCCGCCCGTGATCGACTCGCGCGCGCGGTCTACCGCGTCTGCGATCACCACGTTGCCCGCGACGCGTCCCGCGGTCTCCAGTGCGCGCACGATCGGGATGCCGCCCGCGAGCAGCGTCGCCAGCGTGCGCGCCCAGCGTGCGATCGCGACGGTGCGCACGAGCTTCCCGAAGTAGGGCGCGCGCAGCTTCGCGCCGTCGATCGCCCAGCGTCCGCGCTCGGTGCGGCCGAGCGAGCTCACGAACACGACCGCGCCGATCACGAGTGCGAGCAGCGCCCACCAGTACGAGGTCAGGAAGTCCGACGCGCCCATGATCACGCGCGTGATCAGCGGAAGCTCGCTGCCGAAGCCTTCGAGCAAGGAGCGAATCTTCGGCAGCACCACGGTCACCAGCGCGATCGCGACGATCACCGCGACGGTCAGCACGATGATCGGGTAGAGCACAATGCCGAGCACGCGGTTTCGCGTGCGCACCTGGTTCTCGAGGTAGTCGGCGAGCCGTAACAACACCACGTCGAGCGCGCCGCTGGCTTCGCCGGCGCGCACGAGGTTCACGTAGAGATCCGAGAACGGCCCCGCCGCGGCGAGCGCGTCGGCGAGGCTCGAGCCTTCGTTCACGCGATCGCGCACGCCGCCGATCGCGGCCTTGAGGCGCGCGCTCTCGACCTGCTCGGTGAGCGCGCCGAGCGCCTCCACGAGCGGCACGGCGGCGCCGACCAGCGTTGCGAGCTGTCGCGTCGCGATCGCGAGATCGGTGTCGGACACGCTGCGCCCGAAGCGCGGCGCGTCGCGCCGTCCCGCTGCGCCCTCGGGCGCCGCGCCATCGCTCGCGGAGATCTCGGTGGGGAACACGCCGTCGCGGCGCAGCTTGGAGCGCGCCGTGGCCGCGCTCTCGGCGTCGACGAAGCCGCGCAGGTTCTTGCCCGCCGCGTTGACGCCTTTGTAAGTGAAGACGGGCATCGGTGATTAGGCCGCGCGCAGGGGTCACACCTGCGCGAGGACTCCCTCTTCTTCGGTTGCGCGCAGCACTTCGTCGATGGAGGTGACGCCGTCCAGCACCTTGCGTGCGCCGTCGATGCGCAGCGGCTGCATGCCGTGCTCGACGGCGACCTTCTTGATCGTCTTGGCGTCGGTCGACTGTGTGACGTGCGCACGAATCGCGTCGTCGATGATCATCAGCTCGAAGATGCCGACGCGGCCGTGGTAGCCGGTCTGATGGCAGTGCGCGCAGCCGACCGCCTTGTACGCGGTGACGGGGCGCGTCGCGCGCACGCCGATCTCGGCGAGCGACTCGGCGGTGGGCGTGTACGGCTCGCGGCAGTGCGTGCACAGCACGCGCACGAGGCGCTGCGCGAGCACCGCGACGAGCGACGACGCCACGAGGTACGGCTCGACGCCCATGTCGACCAGGCGCGTGATCGAGCTGGGTGCGTCGTTGGTGTGCAGCGTGGAGAACACGAGGTGGCCCGTGAGCGAGGCCTGAATCGCGATCTCGGCGGTCTCGAGATCGCGAATCTCGCCCACCAGCACGATGTTCGGGTTTTGGCGCAGCACCGCGCGCAGCGCGTTCGCGAAAGTGAGGCCGACCTTGTTGTTGACCTCGATCTGGCCGACGCCCGGCAGCTGAATCTCGACGGGATCGTCGATCGTGATGATCGCGCGGTCGTCCGTGTTCACGCGCGCGAGTGCGCCGTAGAGCGTCGTGGTCTTGCCCGAGCCGGTCGGGCCCGTGACGAGCACGATCCCGTTGGGCCGCTTGATCAGCTTCTCCCACACCGCGAGTTGCTTCTCGCTGAAGCCGAGGCGCCCGAGGTCGAGCATCTCGGAGGTGCGCGGCAAGAGGCGCAGCACGACGCGCTCGCCGTGCGTGACGGGCACCGTGCTGAGGCGCACGTCGTAGTCGCGCCCCGCGATCTTGAGGCGGATGCGGCCGTCCTGCGGGATGCGCTTCTCGGCGATGTCGACGCCGCCGAGGATCTTGATGCGCGACACGATCGACGGCATCAGCGCCTTCGGCAGCGCGCTGACCGGCTCGTACAGCACGTTGTCGCAGCGGAAGCGCACGCGCAGCGCGCGCTCGAACGGCTCGATGTGGATGTCGCTCGCGCGCTCCTTCACGGCCTGCTGCAAGAGCGAGTCGACGAGACGCACGATCGGCGCGTCGTCCTCGGACTCGAGCAGGTCCTGCGGCTCGGCGGCGAGCTCGCTCGCGACGGCGGCGAAGTCTTCGTGCGCTTCGTCGACGATCGCGTCGATCGAGCCGGTGCCGCGGTCGTAGACCTGGTTGATCGTGGCGAGCACTTTGCTCTTGGGCGCGAGCTCGGCCTCGACCTCGGCGCCGTCGAAGAGCAGGCGCAGATCGTCGAGCGAACCCGTGTCGAAGGGGTCGGAGATGGCGACGCGCACGCCGGTTTCGGTGCGCGCGAGCGGCACGAGCCAGTGCGCCTTCGCGAACGCGATCGGGACGCGGGCGACCAGCTCGCTGTCGACCTCGCTCGCGCGCAGCTCGGCGTGCACGCCCATGCCGAACTGCGCCCCTAACACCTGCAGCACCTCGTCCTCGCGCAGGTGCCCGAGCTCGAGGATCGCGTCGGTGAGGCGGCCGCCTTTCTCGCGCTGGTGGCGCGCCGCCTCCTCGAGCTGCTCGAGGCGCAGCCGCGTCGAGCGCAGCAGCGTCTCGCGCAGCGCGAGCCGCTCGCCGCCCGTGCCGGCGGCGCTCACGGCGCGTTCTCGCGCACGAGCATCACCTTCGGCGAGAGCTCGAACGGCTCGGCGAGCGCGGCGGCCTTGTCCTCGGCGGCGTCGACGTCGTCGAAGGGCCCAACGTAGATCTCGTAGAGCACCGTGCCGGACTTGCCTTCCGTTCGCAGCGTGCCGTCGTGCCCGGCGTCGATCAGCTGCTGCAGCTTCGACATCGCCGCGACTTCGTCACCGTAGGTGGCGGCGAGCACTTCGTAGCGCGTGCTCGGCTTCGCCCCGTTCGCCGCATCCATGCCCTCCGCAGCCGCGCGTTCTTCGCGCGACTTCGCGTCCAGCTCGCTCAGCTGCTCGACGGGGTAGGCCTCGCGGTGCGAGCGCAGCGCGCTTCGCACCGGATTCGAGCCTGAGTAGTCCGGCACGGGCTTGCCTTGCCGAGTGGCCTCCTCCGCGAGCCGGTCCGCTTCCTTCCGCTCGCGTCGCGAGAGCTGGAGGTTGTCTTCCGAGCTCTGCCAGAACTCCTCGCGCTTGCGGATCGTTTCGCCGGCGTGGTCGCCGTGAGTTCGGATGATGTGCGGCGTGAGGAAGATCAGCAGGTTCGTCTTGACGATGTCATCGCTCGTCGACTTGAAGAGCCAACCGAGCAGCGGGATGTCGCCGAGCCACGGGACCTTGCTCTCGTCCTGCGTGTTGGTCTCGTCGATCAGGCCGCCGATCACGACCGTCTCGCCGTCTGAGACCACCACCGAGTTCTCGACCTTGCGGTTCGTGAGCGTTGGGCCGACTTCGTTTTCGATCGTGGCGCTGCCGAACTGCGAAGAGGTGACGCCTGTGATCTCCTGGAACAGCTTGAGCCGAAGCGTCTCGCCCTCCGAGATCTGCGGCGTCACGCGCAGGGTCACGCCGATGTCGAGGCGCTCGACGTTCACGCTCGAAGCGAGGCCGGGATTGCTCTGGCCCTGCGCCGACTCGATGCGGCTCGTGATGATCGGGATGTTCGAGCCGACCTTGATCTCGGCCTGCTCGTTGTCGAGCGTCAGGATGTGAGGCGCCGACAGCACGTTGGTGCCGGTCGTCTTCGCGCTCGCCGTGAGCAGCGCCTGGATCACGGTCTTGCCCGTCTCGATCTGGGCGCCGCCCGCGAACGACTTGCCCGCTGCGGCTGCGAGGAGCTGCGAGAGGTTTCCCGCGGTTCCGATGTTGCCGCCGGAGAGCGAGCCGACGCCGAAGCTGTCGTTGCCATCGGTGATCGTCGCGAGGCCGCTGAAGCCGAGGTCGATGCCATCGCTCACGTCGACCTCGAGGATCAGCGCCTCGACCAGCACCTGAGGGCGCGGCGTGTCGAGCTTCGCGATCACCTCGGAGAGCGCGTTGAAGCCTTCGACGCTGCCCTGGATCACGAGCGAGTTCGTGGGCGGATCGGGCGTGACCGAGAGGCCGCCTTCCGCGAGCTCGGTGACCGCGGCGCGCAAGGGGGCTCCGATCGCCGCGCCCCCGGCGATCGCGACGCCGCCGCCGCTCGGAGCCGCGCTCGCGCCGCCGAGCAGCGTGTTCAGCGTGGTGCCGAGCTCCTCGGCATCGGCGTGCTTGAGGCGGTACACGTGAATGCGGCCACCGCCTTCGGCCTTCACGTCGAGCCGCGCGATCGCCTCCTTGATCTCCGCGGTCTTCTGCCGCGAGGAGAGAATCAGCAGCGAGTTCGTGCGCGCGTCGGTGATGATGCGAACGCTCGCGCCGGGGCCCGCGTCGCCGGGCTGCTGCGGAATGCCGGGCTGGGGCTGAAGGGCGCGGCGCTGGCGTGCGCTCGCCGGCAAGCCGACCCCGCCGCCGGGTGTCGAGACTTCGGCGAAGAAAATCTCGGAGAGCTGCTGCGCGAGGGTCGTCGCGTCGGCGTGCTTCAGGTGCACGACCGTCAGCTCTTCCTTGTACGTCTCGATGTCGATGTCGCGCAGGATGTCGAGAATGCGCCGGATGTTGGTGCCGCTGTCGGTGAGGATGATCGTGTTGGTCGGCGGGTAGGCGACCATCGAGGCGTCTTTGGAGACGAGCGGCTTCAGCGTGTTCGAGATTTGCTCGGCGTCGATGTACCGCAGCGGGATCAGGCGCGTGATGAAGCGGTCGCTGCTCGGCGTGGTGCCGCGCACCGTCTCGACGTTCGTCTCCTTCGCCTCGCGCAGCGGGATCACCTTGATCGCGCCGCCGGGCGCCGCGACGGTCGTGAAGCCCTTCACCTGCAGCACGGACTGAAAGACCTCGTAGGCCTCGTCGATCGTCACGCAGGTCGGCGAGACGATCGTGACGCGCCCGCGCACGCGGTCGTCGTAGATGAAGTTCTTGCCGGTGAAGTTCGACATCGCGTCGACGACTTCGTTGATCTCGCGGTCGGGGAAGTTCAGCTGGACCTTGCCGGGCGGGCACTCCTCCTGCGCGAGCGCGGGCGCACAGAAGGCGAGGGCGAGGAGCGCCGCGAGCGCGCGCGTCGGCGTGAGCATGGTCGTGATTCCTCTTCGCACTGCGTTTCCCCGCGCGTTCATTGAGCGACGTACTCGAGCTGGCGCACCGCGCCGTCGCGCCCCGTGACCGTGACGTTGAGCTGCCCGCCCTGCGCGAACTCCTGCAGCAGTCGTTGGCTGTCTTCCGGCGTCGCGACTGTGACGCGGTTCACTTCCGTGACCGTGTCGCCGTCCTGAATCCCCGCTTGCGCGAAAATGCTGCCCGGGCGGATCGCGTTCAGCTGCACGCCGACCATCTTGCCTTGGTCGTAGCGGGGCAGAATCCGCGCCTGCGAGAACAGCGCCGCGGGGTTCGCCGCGGCCGCTTCCATCTGCCCGCGCTCGACCGCGAAGCGGTTCTCCGCGAGCCGCTGCACCGCGCTGTTCACGGCGCGCCCGCGCGCCTGCACGGGCGGCGCGCTGCTACGCGCCGCGCGCGCGACTCCGCCCGCCGCGCAGGCCGCGAGCGTGTCGAGCCGTAGCTCCTCGCGCCGGCCCTGGTTCAGCACGACCACGCGGCAGCGCTCGACGCGCTGGAGGGTCACGCTCGAGAACTGGCAGTCGCGGCACAGCTCCTGGTTCACACGCGCGACGAGGTGCTTGCGGCTCGCTTGGTCCTCGAACACGGCCCACGACTGGTCGCCCGCGGCGAGCGTGGCGCGCAGCTCGAGCGGAAGGCGCGTCTGCTCGTACTGCTCCGAGGCCGTGACTTCGGCCGGCGCGAGCGTCGAGGCGTTGAACAGGTTGCGATCGATGATCTGCGCGATCTCGGACCACGGCCGCGCCTGTGGCGGCGGCGCCGGCGCCTTCGCTCCGGCGGTGTCGATCGGCGGAGCCACGATCGCCGCCACGACCTGCGAGACCGCCCAGCCCAGACACACCACCGCAGCGATCGCGAGCAGCACGTTGGTGGCAGTGATCCAGGGGCGCTTCATGCGGGCTCTCGGCGGGGACGACGCGGGCCGCGAGGCCCAAGCAGTGCGTGGAAGCCGGGCACTATACCCGTGGAAAGCGCAGCCAAACCGTGCATCTGCGTGCGCTTCCGCGGACTTTGCCTGCGCTCTGCGGTCGCCATCCACGCCCCCACGAATCCCGATCCGAACCCGATCGGGGTCGCTTCGTTTTCCGAGCCGCGGCCTCGCGTTGGGGGATCGCTTGCCGCGCGCTGAGCCTCATCGGCGGCACGCTTCGGGGGATGGAGCGCTGATTCGACTCGCTGGGCACGACCCCGAGGACGGAGTCCGCACTCTTTCGCAGGTGGGCCGCGAGCTTCCGCGGGCTTTTTCTTTGACACGCCGCGCTCGCGCCCAAGCCTTCGATGAATCGAACCACTGGAGGGCGCCAGAGCCATGGCGGAAGGCAAGATCATCGGCATCGACCTCGGCACCACGAATTCGTGCGTGGCCGTGATGGAAGGCGGGCAGCCCGTCGTCATCACGAACGAGGAGGGCGGGCGGACGACCCCGTCCGTCGTGGGCTTCACGGACGACGGCGAGCGCCTCGTCGGCGCGGTCGCGAAGCGTCAGGCCGTCACCAACCCGAAGCGCACGGTCTACTCGATCAAGCGCTTCATGGGCCGGCGCGTGGCCGAGGTGCCCGAAGAGATTCGCCTCGTGCCGTACAAGGTCGCGCAGGGCAAGGAAGGCACGGCTGCGGTCGACATCGACGGGCGCTCGTTCAGCCCGCCCGAGATCAGCGCGATGATCCTGCAGAAGCTGAAGAAGGCGGCGGAGGACTACCTCGGCACGACCGTGACCGGAGCCGTCATCACGGTGCCCGCGTACTTCAACGACGCGCAGCGCCAGGCCACGAAGGACGCCGGCAAGATCGCCGGCCTCGACGTGAAGCGGATCATCAACGAGCCCACGGCCGCGGCGCTCGCCTACGGCATGGACAAGAAGAAGGACGAGAAGATCGCCGTCTACGACTTCGGCGGCGGCACCTTCGACATCTCGATCCTCGAAGTGGGCGAGAACGTGGTCGAGGTGAAGTCGACCAACGGCGACACGCACCTCGGCGGCGACAACCTCGATCAGCGCGTGATCGAGTTCCTGGTCGCCGAGTTCAAGAAGGACCAGGGCATCGACCTCACCAAGGACGTGATGGCGATGCAGCGGCTCCGCGAGGCCGCGGAGAAGGCGAAGATCGAGCTCAGCACTTCGCAGAGCACGGACGTGAACCTGCCGTACATCACGGCGGATCAGTCCGGCCCGAAGCACCTGAACATCAAGCTCTCGCGCGCGAAGTTCGAGCAGCTGATCGAGGATCTCGTCGAGAAGAGCCTCGGCCCGTGCAAGCAGGCACTCTCGGACGCGGGTCTCAGCGCGAGCGAGATCGACGAGGTCGTGCTCGTGGGCGGCTCGACGCGCGTGCCGCTCGTGCAGAAGCGCGTGAAGGATCTGTTCGGCAAGGAGCCCAACCGCAGCGTGAACCCCGACGAGGTCGTTGCGCTCGGCGCCGCCGTGCAGGGCGGCGTGCTCGCGGGTGACGTGAAGGACGTGCTGCTGCTCGACGTGACGCCGCTCTCGCTCGGCATCGAGACGCTCGGCGGCGTGATGACGAAGCTGATCGAACGCAACACCACGATCCCGACGCGGCGCAGCCAAGTGTTCTCGACGGCGGCCGACAATCAGCCGCAGGTGGAGATCCGCGTGCTGCAGGGCGAGCGCGAGATGGCCGCCGCCAACCGCGAGATCGGCAAGTTCGTGCTCGACGGCATTCCGCCGGCGCCGCGCGGCATGCCGCAGATCGAAGTCAGCTTCGACATCGACGTGAACGGCATCCTCGCCGTCTCCGCCAAGGATAAGGCCTCGAACAAGGAGCAGTCGATCAAGATCGAAGGCTCCGGCGGCCTCGCGAAGGGCGAGATCGAGCGCATGGTGCGCGACGCCGAGGCGCACGCGAGCGAAGACAAGGCGCGCCGCGAGGCGATCGAGAAGAAGAATCAGCTCGACTCGCTGATCTATCAGGCGGACAAGACGCTCAAGGAGAACGGCGAAAAGGTCGGGGCCGACCTGAAGAAGGAAGCCGAGGACGCGATCACGGCGGGCCGCGCCGACCTCGAGAGCGAAGACGCCGCGCGCATGGACGCCGCGAAGCAGAAGATCGAGGCCGCGATGCACAAGGTCGCCGAGGTGCTCTACAAGGCGCAGGCCGCCGAGGGCGCTCAGCCCGGCGGCGCGCAGGCGAGCGGCGGCGAGAAGAAGGGTGGCGACGACGTGATCGACGCCGAGTACACGGAGGAGAAGGGCGCCAACTAGCGGAGGCTGGGCCCAACAAATCATCGTGACGGAAGAAGAAGCGAGCGGAGGCGACGAGCAGCGCGAGGTCGTGAAGCCGGCGGAGGCGCCGTCACTCACGCAGGCTGCCCTGCCGGAGACGCTGCCGGTTCTCCCGCTGAAGAACACGGTGATCTTCCCGCACCTGCTCGCGCCGCTGCTGGTGAACACCGATCGCAGCCGCAAGCTGATCGACGCGGTGATGACGAGCGCCGACCGCTACTTGCTGAGCGTGTCCGTGCGCGGCCCGGTCGAGGGCAGCCCCGCCGAGGACGACCTTCACCGCATCGGCACGGTGCTGCGCGTTGCGAAGATGCTGCGCTTCCCCGATGGCTCGTATCGCCTGCTCGTGCAGGGCATCGCGCGCGCGCGCATCGAGGAGTTCACGCAGCGCGAGGAGTTCTTCCGCGGGCGCATCGCAGTGCTCGCGGATCACGGCGACGCCGGCTCGGTGGAGGCGCTCGCGCTCGCGCGCGACGTGCGCGACGGCTTCGTCTCGCTGGTGGCCGAGCACCCGAAGCTGAGCAACGAGCTGCAGGTGCTCGCGATGAACGTCGAGGAGCCCGGGCGCCTCGCGGATCTCGTCGCGTCGAACTTCGAGCTCGACATCGCGGCGAAGCAGGTGTTCCTCGAGGACCTCGACGTGGTGGCGCGCCTGCGCCGCGCGCGCGCCGAGGTGAATCGCGCGAGCGAGGAGCTGAAGGTCGCGAGCGAGATTCGCGAAAAGGTGCAGTCCGAGATGGGCCGCACGCAGCGCGAGTACATGCTGCGCCAGCAGCTCGATCAGATCCGCAAGGAGCTGGGGGAAGCGGAGGACGAAGAGGAAGAGGCCGCCGGACTGCGCCGCAAGATCGAAGCGGCGGGCCTGCCCGCCGAGGCGAAGGAGCAGGCGCTGCGCGAGCTGGAGCGCCTCGAGCAGACTCCGACTGCTAGCGCCGAGCACGGCGTGATCCGCAACTACCTCGACTGGATCGCGGATCTGCCGTGGAGCAAGACCAGCGAGGACCGCCTCGACGTCGCCGCTGCACGCCGCGTGCTCGACGAGGATCACTACGGGCTCGAGAAGGTGAAGGACCGCATCGTCGAGTACATCGCGGTGCTGTCGCTGAAGCGCGATCTGCGCGGCCCGATCCTGTGCTTCATGGGCCCGCCCGGCACGGGCAAGACCTCGCTCGGCAAGTCGATCGCGCGCGCGCTCGGCCGCTCGTTCGAGCGCATCTCGCTCGGCGGCGTGCGCGACGAGGCGGAGATTCGCGGGCACCGCCGCACGTACGTGGGCGCGCTGCCCGGGCGCATCGTGCAGGGCATGCGCCGCGCGGGCACGCGCAATCCCGTGTTCCTGCTCGACGAGATCGACAAAGTGGGCGCCGATTTCAGCGGCGATCCGTCGTCGGCGCTGCTCGAAGTGCTCGACCCGGAGCAGAACGCCACGTTCAGCGACCACTATCTCGAAGTTCCGTTCGATCTCTCGAGCGTGCTGTTCATCGCGACCGCGAATCAAGCCGACCCGATTCACCCCGCGCTGCGCGACCGCATGGAGATCATCGAGCTGCCCGGATACACCGAGGAGGACAAGCTCGAGATCGCGAAGCGCTTCCTCGTGCCGCGTCAGCTCGCAGCGAACGGGCTCACCAGCGCGAACTTCGCGATCGACGACTCGGCGCTGCGCGGGATCGTGCGGCGCTACACGCGCGAGGCGGGTGTGCGCAATCTCGAGCGCGAGATCGGCGCCGTGTGCCGCAAGATCGCGCGGCGCGTCGCCGAGGGCGGGCTGTGCGACGAGCCCGCACAGATTCGCGACGAGGACTTGCCCGAGCTGCTCGGGCCGGTGCGCTTCGAGCCGGAGCTCGCAGAGCGCGCGGGCCGCGCCGGCGTCGCGGTCGGGCTCGCGTACACGCCTGCGGGCGGCGACATCCTGTTCATCGAGAGCACGCACATGCCGGGGAAGGGCGGGCTGAAGCTCACCGGCTCGCTCGGCGACGTGATGCGCGAGTCGACCGAGGCGGCGCGCACGTGGCTGCGCAGCCACGCGAGTGATTACGGGATCGAGCCCGCGTCGTTCGAGTCGCGCGATCTGCACGTGCACGTGCCGCAGGGCGCCGTGCCGAAGGACGGCCCGAGCGCGGGTGTGGCGATGGTCACGTCGCTCGCCTCGCTGCTGACGGGCCGCGCGCCGGCGGCGGACGTCGCGATGACGGGCGAGATCACGCTGCGCGGGAAGGTGCTGCCGGTCGGCGGGATCAAGGAGAAGGTGCTCGCCGCGAAGCGCGCGGGCATCACGCGCGTGGTGCTGCCCGAGAAGAACCGGCGCGACGTCGAGGAGATCGCGGCGCCTCTCCTCGAAGGCCTGCGCTTCGAGTACGTTGCGCGCATCGAAGAAGCCCTCGCGCACATTCTCGAGCCGGCCCGGACCTAACAAGGGCGAGTCTCGAGCGGAGACGCCCCGTGATGACTGCCCGCCACGCTCTCGCCGCACTCGCCCTCGCGCCGCTGCTCGGCTGCGTCGGCATGGACACGCACAGCGCCGTCGTCGAGGAGCGCGATCTCTTGAAGACGCGCGCGGCGCAGCTCGAGCAGAGCAACGAGAACCTCGACAACGAGCGCGTCGCGCTGATCGAGCAGCTGGAGGTGCTGCGCCAGAACAAGGAGTCCCTCGACGCGAGCGTGGCCGAGCTGGCGGCGCGCAAGGAAGAGCTCGAGATCGACCTCGCGAAGACGTCGAAGGCGCTCGCGGAGCGCACGCACGAGGTGGACGAGCTGCGCTCGACCTACGACGGGCTCGTGCAGGATCTGCAGAGCGAGGTGGCTGCGGGCCGCGTGCAGATCGAGCAGATGCGCGACGGTCTGCACGTGAAGCTCGCCCAGGAGATTCTGTTCGCGTCGGGCTCCGCGGATCTCTCGCGCGAGGGGCAAGGCGTGCTCAAGAAAGTCGCGGGCCGGCTCGTCGACATCGAGCACCAGATCGAGGTCGCGGGCCACACCGACAACGTGCAGATCAGCGGGCCGCTCGCGCAGCGTTACCCGACGAACTGGGAGCTGGCTGGCGCGCGCGCCGCAATCGTGGTGCGCCTGCTCGTGAAGCAGGGCGTACCCGCGGAGCGGCTCGTGGCTGCGTCGTTCGGCGAGACGAAGCCGATCGAGTCGAACAAGACCGCGGAAGGCCGCGCGCACAATCGCCGCATCGACATTCGCTTGATCCCGCTCGAGAAAAAGGCTCCCGCGCCGGCGGAGCCGGAAGACGCACCCGCCGCGTGAGCGGCGACGCGGCCCGCGCGCTGCTCCGCGAGCTGTTCGACGCCGCGCTCGCGGCGGTCGCGCCGGGAACCGCGGTCGCACGCGTGATCGAGCACGGTCCGCACTCGCTGCGCGTCGCGGGTCGCGAGCTCGCGCCCGAGCACTGCTGCGTGCTCGCGGCCGGCAAGGCCTCGCTCGCGATGGCGCGCGCCTGGCACGCGCAGGCCGGGCCGCCGCGCGTGGGTCTCGCAGTCCCGCGCGAGGCGAGCGAGCTGCCGGCCCCGTGGCGCGTGATCGCGGGGGCGCATCCGCTCCCGAACGAGGCGAGCGCGCTCGCCGGCCGCGCCGCACTCGAGCTCGCCGCCAGCACGCGCGCGGACGAGACCCTCGTGGTGCTGCTCTCGGGCGGGGCGTCCGCGCTGCTCAGTGCGCCGCTCCCCGGTCTCGCGCTGGCGGACTTGATCGCGACGACGCAGCTGCTGCTGCGCAGCGGCGCCGAGATCGGCGAGCTGAACTGCGTGCGCAAGCACCTCACCGCCGCGAGCGGCGGACGCATCGCCGCGGCGACGCGCGCGCGCGAGGTGATCGTGCTCGCGATCTCCGACGTGATCGGCGACGACCTCGCCACGATCGGCTCCGGACCGTGCGCGCCGGATCCCACGACGTTCGCGGACGCGACCTCGGTGCTGCGTGAGCGGGGGGTCTGGGATGCGGCGCCGCCGAGCGTTCGGCTGCATCTCGAGCGTGGCGCGCGCGGCGAAGTGCCCGAGTCGCCGAAGCCAGGCGACGCGACGTTCGCGCGCGTACACCACCACATCCTGGCGTCGAATCGTGACGCGCTCGCGGCAGCCGAGGTCCGCGCCCGCGCGCGTGGAACCGAGGTGCGCCGCGAGAGCGAGCCGCTTCGCGGCGAGGCGCGCGCTGTCGGTGCGGCGATTGCCCGCCGTGCGCTCGCCCTGCGCGGCGCGCAGCCGCAGTTGTTACTGGCGGGCGGCGAGACGACCGTCACCGTGCGCGGCGCAGGCCGCGGCGGCCGCTGCCAAGAGCTCGCGCTCGGCGCAGCGCTCGCGCTCGACGGCGCCCGCGGCGTGACGCTGCTCGCGGCGGGCACCGATGGCAGCGATGGCCCGACCGATGCGGCGGGTGCGTTCGCGGACGGCGGAACCGTCGCGCGCGGTCGCGCCGCCGGTGTCGAAGCGCGAGGCGCGCTCGCGCGCAACGACGCGTACGACTTCTTCGCGCGGGAAGGCGGTCTCTTTCGCACGGGCGCGACCGGCACGAACGCGCTCGACATCGTCCTCGCGCTCGTGGAACCCGACTCGGGAGCTTAAGCTCGCGCGCCCATGTCGGAAGCCCGCTCCCCCGCGCTGCACACGCGCGCTCTCCGCTTCGCCGTGCTGCTCGGGCTCGTCGCGCAGGCCGCGTGGATCTACGCGCGCTACTGGGTCGACGACCGTGGCGTCTTGCGCGCGCGCGATGGCGCGATCGCGGACGCGATGCGCCGCTTCGCGGTGCGCTTCGTGCGCATCGCCGTCGCGTACAAGGGCGGTCTGATCAAGCTCGGCCAAGTCGCGAGCCTGCGCGTCGACGTGCTGCCCGAAGAGGTGAGCGCGGAGCTCGCGAAGCTGCAGGATCGCGTGGACGCGCATCCGCTCGCCGAGATCCGCGAGCAGATCGAGCGCGAGCTCGGCGGCAAGCTCGAGCAGCACTTCGCGTCGTTCTCGGAGCATGCGATCGCCGCGGCGAGCCTCGGGCAAGTGCACGAGGCGCGCCTCCCGAGCGGGGAGCGCGTGGCGGTGAAGGTGCTCTACCCGGGCGTGCACAAGTCCGTCGCGGTCGATCTCGCGGCGGCGCGCGTCGGTCTCTGGCTGTTCGACTTCGTGACCGTCGCCGATCTCGATCAGGTCTACGCGCAGGTGCGCGACTCCATCCGCGGCGAGATGGATTACGTGGCCGAGGGGCGCGCCGCGGAAGAGGTCGCGCGCAATCTCGCGGCGGACCCCGAGCTCGCGAAGCGCACGCGCGTGCCGCGCATCCATTGGCAGACGACGCGCCGCCGCGTGCTCACGATGGAGTTCGTGGAGGGCGTGAAGATCAACGACCGCGCGGCGCTCGCAGCGCGCGGCGTCGACCTGCGCGAGGTGGCGACGTGGACTGCGCGCGCGTTCCTTCATCAGATGTTTCGCGACGGGTTCTTCCACTGCGATCCGCACCCGGGCAACCTCGTCGTCGACGACGAGGGCCGCATCGGCATCCTCGATTTCGGCATGCACCAGCGGCTCGACCCTCGCGTGCTCGCGATGCTGCGCGAGAACCTGCTCGCGACGATCGCCCGCGATCCCGTGCGCTACGCGCGCGCGTTCTTGAACGCGGGAATGATCCGCGGCGACGATCTCGCGACGGTGGAGGAGATCGGGCGCATCTCGTTCGACCCGAAGTACTTCAATCTCACGCCGAAGGAGCTCGCGCAGATCGACGTGGGCGCCTACGTGCTGCGCATGCGCGCGCAGATGAAGAAGGTGCGCAGCTTCCAGATCCCGGCTGGCCTCGTGCTGTGGGCGCGCGGGTTCAGCTTGTTATTGGGACTCGCTTCCGAGCTGGCGCCGGGCGTGCGGCCGATGGACGTCGTCGGCCCCTACGTGATCCGTTTCCTCGGAGCACCCCCCGCGAAGGCTGCGCGGGCTGGATAGAATCGGCGCCTTCGAGGAGACCGCGATGCCGATCAGCGCCGACGAGTTCAAGACCGCCCTCGGTCTGCGCGCGAGCGGCGTGTCGATCGTGACGTCGCGCGCGGGCGACGAGATCCACGGCATGACGATGACGGACTTCGCCGGCGTCTCGCTGAGCCCGCCGCTCGCGCTGATCTGCGCGGACAAGAACGCGAACACGCTGAAGGTGATCCAAAAGGGCGGCAACTTCGCGATCAACCTGCTCGCGCGCGGGCAGGACGCGCTCAGTAACAAGTTCGCGTCGAAGAAGGAGGAGTGGACGCGCTTCCAAGGCCTCGCCTGCGCCAGCGCGGTCACCGGGGCGCCGCTGATCCCCGGCGCCCTCGCGAGCCTCGACTGCGTCGTGACCGCGCAGCACGACGCGGGCGACCACGTCGTCGTGGTCGGCCAGATCGAGGCCGTCGTGCGCGGCGGCGGCGCCGAGCCGCTGCTCTACTTCGGCGGCGCCTACAAGGCGCTGGTCTGACGTCGTGGCGAGAGTCCAGCTCGAAGTCTTCTCGGACTTCTTGTGCCCGTGGTGCCACCTCGCGGCGCATCGCATGAAGCTGCTCGAGGCCGAGTTCGGCGACGCGATCGAGCTCAGTTGGCGCGCCTACTTGTTACGGCCGTACGCCGAGGAGGGGCGCGACCTGCACAAGTTCGTGCGGTACACGCAGGGTTGGCTGCGGCCCGCCGCGGAGCCCGATGCGCCGCGCTTCCGCGTGTGGGAGACCACGGAGGGCCCGCCGACGCACAGCATTCCCGCCCACGTCGCCGCGAAGGCAGCGCGTGCGCAGAGCGCCGACGCGGGGCGCGCGATGCACGAGCGTCTGCTGCGCGCCTACTTCGAGGAGAACCGCGACATCAGCCGCGAGCCCGTGCTGCGCGAGCTGTGGCGCGACGTGGGCCTCGCGGACGACACCTTCGCCACTTGCTACGACCAGAACCTCGCGCGCCGCGTGGTCGACGATCACAACGAGGCCGTCGAGCTCGGCATGACCGGCGTGCCGGCGGTGCGCATCGCGGGCACGGACGCGTTCGTGATGGGCGCGCAACCGCTCGACGTCTATCGGCGCTGGGTGACGAAGCTGATCGCGCGGGAAGAGCAGGGCGCGTGAAGGATCCGGCGCAGCAGTTTCGCCTCGACGGCAAGGTCGCGGTCGTCACGGGCGCGTCGTCCGGCATGGGCGTCGCATTCGCGCACGGCCTCGCCGCCGCGGGCGCGCGGGTCGTGATCGCGGCGCGCCGCGAGGAGCGCCTCCACGAAGTCGCCGCCGCGATTCGCGCGCAGAGCGGCGATGCGTTGGTCGTGCGCTGCGACGTCGCGCGCGAGAGCGACATCGACGCGCTCGTCGCCGCGACGCTCGGGGCGTTCGGCGCTTGCGACGTGCTCGTGAACAACGCGGGCTTCACCACGATCGTGCCCGCGGAGACGCAGTCGCTCGCGGACTGGCGCGCGCACATCGACGTGATGCTCAGCGGCTCGTTCTTGACCGCGCAGCGCTTCGGCCGCCACATGCTCGCCGCCGGTCGCGGCAGCATCGTCAACGTCGCGTCGATGCTCGGCGTGGTGGGCTCCGGCCAAGTCCGGCAAGCCGCCTACGCCGCGGCGAAGGGCGGGCAGGTGAACCTCACGCGCGAGCTCGCCGCCCAGTGGGCGCGCCGCGGGGTGCGCGTCAACGCGCTCGCGCCCGGCTGGTTCCCCACCGAGATGACCGACGACATGTTCCACGACGAGCGCTCGATGAAGTGGCTCCGCAATCGCACGCCGATGGGCCGCGGCGGCAAGCTCGACGAGCTCGTCGGCCCACTCCTTTTCCTCGCCAGCGACGCCTCCTCCTTCGTCACCGGCCAAGTCCTCGTCGTCGACGGCGGCTGGACCATCGTCTGAAGACGGCGCAAGCGCCCAACAACCTCGACGCCTCGCAACTGCCAGACTGGCTGCGCAGAGGAAACACCTGACGCGCCAAGAAGACGTCAGAAAATCCTCGCTGACGAACGCTCCGACCCTGCGCGTCGGCCGAGACCGCAAGCGAAGCGCGCAGCGAGCCGCAGGCGAGCGAAGTCAACCGGGAAGATTCGCCGACGCGCACCCGAGCCTGACCGAACCCCGATGCATCGGTGCGCGTCGGCGAAACGCGCACCTCGCTGAAACGACGAAGCCGCCCGATGCCAACGGCATCGGGCGGCTTCGCATGTACCGCTCGCGCGCTACTTCTTCTTTCTCTTCGGCTTGATCTTCGCGAGCACCGAGTCGCGCCAGCGCGAGGCGGCGGTGCGGGCCTGACCCTTCCCGCCGTGGAGCCGGATGGCGAAGAACTTCTGATACTTCTTGCCGCCGCGCTGGATGTTCACGTACCAGCCCTTGGTGTCGCTCGTCTCGATCCAATACACGTTGGGAAGATTCTGCATGGTTTCCTCGGGCGCGGGCGCCGCGACTTCGTTCGCCGTTCGACGGGGCCCCTCGTTACGGCCGGCTCGCGCTCTTGAGCCCCGAGCCGCCAGCGGCGCAGCCGCTAGGGATCGGGACGGGGTGATTAGGGATTGGGTTCGGGAATGCCTGGTGCGGCAGAGAGGATTCGAACCTCCACGAGATTGCTCCCGCCAGCCCCTCAAGCTGGTGCGTCTGCCAGTTTCGCCACTGCCGCACGCAAAAGTCAATCTAACTGAAGTCATCAGGTGCGAAAACAGATTTATTGAGGTGGCGCGCTCGCGTCCGCGTCGCTGTTCGCACTCGCGGCGGGGTTTTCTTCGGGCGTCGCGTCCGCTCGCGCCGGCGCCTCGCTCATCACTTCGACGAAGTCGTTCGCGGGCGCGGGAGCAGCGCCAGCCGCGGCCGACGGTGTCGTCGACGCCGCCGCGGGCGGCGGCGTGTCGTAGACGCTGCTGCGCTCGGCGCTGAGCGCGACGTATGCGAGATAGAAGCTCGTCGCCATGAAGACCGCCGCCGACGCGGTCGTGAGCTTCGTGAGGAAGTTCCCGGCGCCGCGGCTGCCGAAGAGCGTCGATGCGGCGCTGCCGCCGAAGACTGCGCCGATCTCGGCACCCTTCCCGCGCTGTAACAACACGACGAAGATCAGCACGATGCACGCGACCGCGTGCAGGATCGTCACGAAAATGGTCATGCCACCCCTCCCGCCGCACGCACGATCGCGGCGAAGCTCTTCGCTTCGAGACTCGCGCCGCCGACCAGCGCGCCATCGATGTCCGGCTGAGCCATTAGGTCCGCCGTGTTGTCGGGTTTGACCGAGCCTCCGTAGAGGATTCGAATCTCGCCCGCGCCCGCGCCGAAGAGCTGTGCGAGCTCGCGGCGCAGCGCAGCGTGGACCTCCTGCGCGATCGCGGGCGTGGCCGTGCGCCCGGTCCCGATGGCCCAGACTGGCTCGTAGGCGACCACGACCTCGGCCGCACGCTCGCGGGCCACGCCCGCGAGGCTCTCCCGCAGCTGCGCGCCAACCACCGCGAGCGTCTGGCCCGCCTCGCGCTCCGCGAGCGATTCGCCCACGCACACGATCGGTCGGACGTTCTTTGCGAGCAGCGCGTTCGTCTTCTGCGCCACGAACGCGCTCGACTCTCCGAAAAGCGCGCGCCGCTCGCTGTGGCCGACGATGCCGTACGTGCAGCCGGCATCGACGAGCATCCCCGGCGAGATCTCGCCCGTGAAGGCGCCTTGCTCGTTCGGGTTCACGTTCTGCGCTGCGAGCGCGACGTTCGAGCCCGCCAGCGCGCGGCCGAGCGCCGCCAGCGCGACGAAGCTCGGCGCCACCGCGATCTCGGCGCGCGCGCCCGCCGCGAGCGGCACGAGCTCGCGCGCGAAGGCCTCCGCCTCGGTGAGCGTCTTGTGCATCTTCCAGTTCGCAGCGATGAGAGGCCTGCGCGTCATCGTTTTCCCTCCAGCGCCGCGACGCCGGGCAGCACGAGGCCCTGCACGAACTCGAGCGAGGCGCCGCCGCCGGTGGAGAGGTGACCGATCCGGTCGCCGAGCGCGAGCTTGTTGATGGCCGCGAGCGAGTCGCCCCCGCCGACGACGCTGTGTGCGCTCGACGCGGCGACTGCTTTCGCCACCGCCTCGGTGCCCTTCGCGAAGGCGTCCATTTCGAACACCCCCATCGGTCCGTTCCAGAAGATCGTGCGAGCGCGGGCTGCTTCGGCGGCGTAGAGCGCCGCGCTGCGCGGTCCGATGTCGAGGCCCATCCAGCCCTCGGGAATCGTGTCGACGACCCTCGCGGGCGAGGCCGCGTCGAGCTTCTCGGCCACGACGTGATCGACGGGCAGCAACAACTTGCGCCCCGCCTTCTCGGCGGCGGCCAGCACGCGTCTCGCGTCCAGGGCGCGATCCGCCTCGACCAGCGACGTGCCGGTCGGCTGCCCGAGCGCGCGCAGGAACGTGTATGCCATCGCGCCGCCGATCGCGAGCACGTCCGCGTGCGGCGCGAGCGCCTCGAGGACCGCGAGCTTGTCGCTCACCTTGGCGCCGCCGAGGAAGCAGAGCAGGGGGCGCGCCGGCTCGCGAACGACCTGCAGGTGCTTCACCTCGTCGCGTAACAAGTCGCCCGCCGCGGCGCGCTTCACGAACGGCACGATGCCCGCGGTCGAGGCGTGCGCGCGGTGTGCGGTGCCGAACGCGTCGTTCACGTAGTCGTCCGCGAGGTCCGCGAGCGCACGCGCGAAGCCCGCGTCGTTCTTCTCCTCGCGCGGGTCGAAGCGCAGATTCTCGAGCACGACGACTTCGCCGTCGCCGAGCTTGCCGACCGCGGCGGCGGCGTCGGCGCCGATCGTCGCGGGACAGAACGCGACGGCGCGGCCCAACAGCTCGGCGAGCCTCGCGGCGACCGGAGCCAGCGAGAGCTCCGGCGTGACGCCTTTGGGGCGCCCGAGGTGCGACGTCAGCACGACGCGCGCGCCGCCGGCGAGGAGGCGGCGCAGCGTGCCGAGCGAGGCGCGGATGCGCGTGTCGTCGCCGATCGCGCCCTTCTTCAGCGGCACGTTGAGATCGGCGCGCACGAACACGCGCCGACCGCGCACGCCGCCGGGTGCGGCGAGCAGGTAGTCGAGAGTTGTTACGGGCATGGGGCGCGAGCTCTCACCCTTGGGTGTTGCGTTCCGCGGAGGTCACCGTTCGATCTCCGCTCGACTCCGAGGACTCCGCCTCGCCGCGCGCCTCACGAAGCGCGCGGGCTTGCCTCAGCGACCCATCAGCACGCACAGGTCCGCGACGCGCGTCGCGTAGCCCATCTCGTTGTCGTACCAGGCCAGCACCTTCGCAAAGGTGCCGTCGATGACCTTGGTCGACTCGGCGTCGAAGATCGAGGAGTGCTGGTTGCCGGTGAAGTCGATCGAGACGAGCGGCTCGTCGCAGTACTGCAGGATGCCCTTCAGCGGGCCGTCCGCGGCGGCCTTGATCGCCGCGTTGATCTCCGCGGCGCTCGTCGCCTTCTTCAGCGTCACGGTGAGGTCGACCGCCGAGACGTCGGGGGTCGGCACGCGCATCGCGTAGCCGTCGAGCTTGCCCTTGAGCTCGGGCAGCACGAGGCCGATCGCCTTCGCAGCGCCGGTGCTGGTCGGGATCATCGACATCGCCGCGGCGCGCGCGCGGCGCAGGTCCTTGTGCGGCGTGTCCACGATCGCCTGATCGTTCGTGTACGCGTGCACCGTGATCATCAGGCCCTTCTCGATGCCGAAGGTGTCGTTCAGCACTTTCGCGACGGGCGCGAGGCAGTTCGTCGTGCACGACGCGTTCGAGACGACCTTGTGCTTGGCCGGGTCGTAGCTCCTGTCGTTGACGCCGATCACGAACGTGGCGTCTTCGCCGCTCGCGGGCGCGCTGATGATCACGCGCTCGGCGCCGCCGGCGATGTGCGCCTCGGCCTTCTCCTTCGCGGTGAACAGGCCCGTCGACTCCACCACAATCTTCGCGCCGACGCTCTTCCACGGAATCTTCGCCGGGTCGCGCTCGGCGAACACCGGGATCTTCTTGCCGTTCACCACGAGCGCGTTGCCATCGGCCGCGACGTCGCCCTTGAAGCGGCCGTGCACCGAGTCGTACTTGAGGAGGTGCGCGAGGGTCTTGGCGTCGACCAAGTCGTTCACGCCCACGATCTCGATGTCGCGCGTCTGCATGGCGCGGAAGGCGTTGCGTCCGATGCGACCGAATCCATTGATGCCGACCTTGACTGCCATCGCTCGATGCTCCTGTGATGTCCGTTGAAAGGATGCGGCGTGAGTGCCCATGCCAACCGCTCGGGAAACGCGGAATTGCGGGCCTCGGGCGCGCGCTCGCGAGAGCCGCGCGGGCCGTCGCAAAAGCGGGGGCACTTTAACGACGACAGTGGCTGCCGCGAGGGTCGGGGCCCGAGGCAATTCGCGCCTTTCTGCTCTTCTCCTGCCGGTGTCGCCTTCCGATACTGACCCGCGAGGAGGGGGCGTGGCGGACGCTTCAGGCATGCCCGGGGCCGGCTGGTCGACGCGCGCGCGCTTCACGGCGCTGATCGTCGCCGTCGCGCTCGGGCTCGCGGGGATCACGTTGTGGCGAGAGACCCGGCGCGAGCGGCGCAGCGCGCACCCGCCCGCGACCGGAACGCTCGCGACGACAGGCCTCAGCGCGCGGCTCGAGATCGTGCGCGACAAGCGCGGCGTGCCCCACGTGCGCGCCGCTAGCGAGCGCGACGCGTGGTTCGGGCTCGGGTACGCGCACGCGCAGGATCGGCTCGGCCAACTCGCGTGGCAGCGACGCCTCGCGCTGGGAACGAGCGCCGAGGTGATCGGCGAGGACGGCTTCGCGAGCGACGTGCTCGCGCGCACACTCGATTTCGCGGGCCTCGCTGCGCGCGACCTCGCGAGCGCGCGGCCCGCTTCCCGCGCTGCGCTCGAGGCGTATGCCGCCGGCGTCAACGCGTGGATCGCGCAGCTGCGAGACGAAGTGGCGGCGCCACCGCTCGGCCTCGCGGAGCCCCTCGACTCGCTCGAGGCGTGGGCGCCGGTGCACTCGCTCGCGATCGCGAAGCAGCACGCGTTTGCGCTCGCGGATCCGATCGCGGAGATCCTTGTGCTCGAGCAGGTCGTCCGGTCATTAGGCGCCGGGCCCGCGCGCGGGCTGTTCCCGGACGGCGTCGGAACCGCCGCCGGCGCGGCGCCGGCTCGCCGCGCTGCGCGCTTCGATGCGAGCGCAGTACGGCGCCTCGCAGCGGCGCGGCGCGCACTCGGTCTCGCGGGTGAGTCGGTCGGCAGCGCGGGCTTCATCGTGGCGGGCGAGAGCGCGCGGCGCGGGCGTGCGCTGCTCGGCGCTGACCTGCACTTCGCGCCAACCGCGCCTGCGCGGATGTACGAGGCGCACGTGCGAGGGGGCGCGCTCGAAGTCGCGGGGGCGACGCTGCCCGGCGTGCCCGGCGTCTGGGCGGGCTTCAATCCCGACGTGGCGTGGGCGCTCGTGCACACGCCGGCCGTCGTCGTCGACTTGTTCGAGGAGACGCTCTACGCGAAGGATCCCAATCGTTTCTTCGACGCGGGCAAGTGGCGCGAGCTGAAGCATCGCGAGGAGCGCATCCGCGTGCGCGGCGCCGAAGAACGCGTGCTCGAGGTGCGCGCGACCAGCCGCGGGCCGCTCATCGACGCGCTCTTTCCCGAGGTCGGCCGGCCGCTCGCGGTTCGCTTCGCGGGTCAACTCGGCGGCGGCGTCGACGCGTTGTTGGGGCTGGCGCACGCGCGCGACATCGCGGGCGCACGCGAAGCGCTGCGCGCGCACGTGGAGCCCGTCGTGGCGGCGCTGCTCGTCGACGCGCGCGGTGCGGGGCTCGTGCAGCTCGCGGGCGCGATTCCGCGGCGCGCGTACCCGAGCGGCCTCCAGCCCGTGCCCGCGTCGAACGCGGCCTACGACTGGAGCTCGCGCCTCGCGCTCGACGAGCTGCCTGTGGATTCGCTCGCCGCGGGCACGCCGTGGCTGATCGCCGCCGATGCGCCGCTGGCCGGAGGCGCGAGCCGCATCGAGTACTTGTGGCGCCCCGGCGCGCGCGATGCGCAGCTGCGCGCGCGGCTCGGCGAGCTCACCCGCGCGGGGCGCCCCGGTCTCGCGCAGCTCGTCGCGCTGCAGAGCGACACCGGCTCGCAGCTCGCGCTGCGCACCGTCGCATCGATGCTCGCGCTGACCGCTGATGCGAGCGCGCTCGGCAGCCGCGAGCGCGAGCTGCTCGACTTGTTACGGGAGTGGGACGGCGCGAGCGGCGAGGCGAGTCGCGCTGCAGCCGCCTTCCACGTGCTGAGCTCCCGCACGCTGCCCGCGCTGCTCGAGCCCGCGCTCGGCGCCGAGCTCGCGCGCGCCTACCTCGCGCTGCCGCGCGTCCCGGCGCACGCGCTGCTCTCGGATGCGCTCGCGAGCGCCGCGACCGGCGGCGACGAGAATGCGCCCTGGACCTCGCCGGAGCTCGCGCGCTCGGCGCTGCTGCGCGCACTGCGCGAGACCTCGCTCGCGCTTGGCGCCGAGCTCGGCGCGAACCCCGCGCAGTGGACGTGGGGGCGCCTGCACGGCGTGCGCTTCGCGCCGCTCTGGCCGGGCGCATTCGCCGAGCGCGATCCCGCGCTCGGGCCGTTCGCGGTCGGCGGTGCGAGCGACGCGATCTCGGCTTCGGAGTTCGCGCTCGCGCAGGGCGACTTCGACGCGCGCGTGATCGCGAGCTATCGGCTGCTCGTGGACGCGGGCAATCTCGATCAAGCGCTCACGGCCTTCGCGCCGGGGCAGTCCGAGCACGCGGGTCATCCGCATGCGTTCGACGCGGTGGAGCGCTGGCGCCAAGGCAAGCCGAGTCTGTTGTCGACGAGCGACCCGGTGATCGAGGACGGCCCGGTGCAGGCGCTGCAGCTGGAGCCCGCGCGCTGATGCTGATCTACGCCGAGGTGCCGGGCTTCTATGCGGAGTTTGAGCGCGCGGCGGATCCCGCGCTGGCCGGGCGACCCGTGATAGTCGGAGGCGATGCGCGCAAGCGCGGCGCGGTGCAGGCGGCGACGGCGGACGCGCGCGCGTCTGGCGTCGCGGAAGGAATGCTCGTGCTCGAGGCGCTCGAGCGCTGCCCGCGCGCGCGCGCGTTCGTGACGAACATGCGCCGCTATCGCGAGGCTGGCGCGGAGCTGCGCACGCAGTTCCGGCGCGCCACCGATCGCGTGGAGCCGGCGGGCGTCGCGGCCGCGTACCTCGACGTGTCCGCGCGCAGCGAGCCGCCGAGCGAAATCGCGGCGCGTCTTCGCGATGCGGTGCGCGATGAGCTTGGGCTGCCGCTCCGCGTCGGCATCTCGGGCGTGAAGTTCCTGGCCAAGCTCGCCGCGGAGACGCTCGACCGCGAAGGCGTCTTCGAGATCGCGCCCGATGCGGCGCGCGCCTTCCTCGACCCGCTTCCGGTGGGGCGGCTGCCGGGCGTCGGGCCGAAGACCGAGGCGACCTTCGCCGAGCTCGGCGTCGCGACCGCGGGCGACCTCGTGCGGGTCGACCGGCGCTGGCTCGAAGAGCGGCTCGGGAACCACGGCCTCGCGATTCTCTCCTACGCCCAGGGCCGGGATCCCGCTGGGCTTCGGGCCGCGCCGCACCCGCGCAGCGTGAGCCAAGAGGCGACGTTCCCTGCGCCCGAGACCGATCGCGCCGCCCTCGAGGAGAGGCTTGCGAGCCTCGCGACGCGGCTCGAAGAGGCGCTCGCCCGCGAGCGGCTCGCCGCGAAGCGCGTGGCCGTGAAGATTCGGTACGCGGACGACGAGGTCGTCACGCGGAGTCACACCGTCGTGCACGCCCTCAGCAGCGCACGCGAGCTGCTCGCCCAGGCCGCGCCGCTGCTGAACCGCACCCAGGTTGGGACGCGCGCCGTCCGCGGCCTCGCGCTGGTCGCGGGCGAGCTCACGCGCGCGCGCCGCGACGACCGCCAGCTCGATCTGTTCGGGCGTCGTCTCTAGGCCTTCGCCCCTCAAGGGGCCGCGCAGGCGCTCCGATGAGCCCCGAATCGGGGGCGGGCATGCGCAAAGAGCGACGCAAATACGCGCGGATCGCGACGGATCAGGTGATCTCGTTCTCGATGCTCGAGTCGCGCGATCAGCTGGCCGTCGGCAAGGACGTGTCGAGCGGCGGCATTCGCTTCCATGCGATCGGCTGCGAGATCAACGCGGGCGAGCGCATTCGGGTCACGTTCAACGTGGGCCGACGCACGATCGCGGCCGACGGGCTGGTCGCGTGGTCCACCGAGCTCGATGCCGTGACTCTCGACGTCGGCCTCGAGTTCGAGTCGCTCGATCCCGAAGTCGCGCGCCTGCTCGACGAGATCGGCGAGGAGTAAGCCGCAAGCGGAGCGGGCGGCGAGGCGGAGCCGAGCGGAGTCGAACGCTGGAGCGGGGCGCACAGCGAGGCCAAGCGGGGCGGGTTCACGCGGAAGTCATCGCCCTGACTCCGGTTCGCACTGCGCTCCCAAACAGCTGTTGCCGCGGGCGCGCGATTCGGGCAGGGTCGCCCCGTGGCCGACTTTCACCAAACCGGCGTCGTCTCGACCCTCCATCGCCTCGGCCGCCGCGACCTCATGCGGCTCGAGCGCGAGCTCGGCGATCCCGCGCGCTCGCGCTCGGTGGCGCTCGTGCTGCCGTGCCTGCACAGCGAGCTCCACGACATCGCGCTGAAGGGCATCATCGATCAGCTGCAGCGCGTGCCTTACCTCGCGGAGATCGTGGTGAGCGTCGCGGGCGCGCCCGAGCGCGAGCAGTTCGACGAGATGAAGCGCGCCTTCGAGCCTGTGCGCGCCGCCGATGGCCGGCCCGCCACGCTGCTGTGGAACGACGGACCGCGCCTACAGCAGCTCTACGGTGCGCTCGCGGAGGAGGGCCTGCACGCGGGGCCCGAAGGCAAGGGCCGCGGTGTGTGGCTCGCGTTCGGGGCGGTGCTCGCGAGCGATCGCGCGCGCGTGATCGCGATCCACGACTGCGACATTCGCGACTACGACCGCGAGCTCGTCGCGCGCCTCGCGTACCCCATCGCCAACCGCAACATGAACTACGAGTTCGCGAAGGGGTACTACGCGCGCGTCTCCGACCGCCTCTACGGTCGCGTGACGCGCCTCTTCATGACGCCGGTCCTGCGCGCGATGAAGGCCGTGCTCGGTCCGAACCCGCTGCTCGAGTACCTCGACTCGTTCCGCTTCCCGCTCTCGGGCGAGTGCGCGATGACGACCGACCTGGCGAGGTCGATCCGCATCCCGAGCGACTGGGGCCTCGAGATCGGCATGCTGACCGAGGTCTACCGGAACTCCTCGCTGAAGCGGATCTGCCAGGTCGAGCTCGCCGACAACTACGACCACAAGCACCGCGATCTCTCGGCCCTCGACGGCACGCGAGGGCTGCACCGCATGGTGGCCGACATCGGCGCCTCACTGATCCGCAATCTCGCGTCCTACGGCGTCGAGTTCGACGCGGGCTTCCTCAACACGATCTCGACCGCCTACGTGCGCACCGCGCAGGACGCCGTCGCGCGCTACTCGGACGTCGCGGCGCTGAACGGCATCGGTTTCGATCGGCACGAGGAGGAGATCGCGGTCGAGACGTTCTCCTCCGCCCTGCGCGCCGCGGGCCTCACCTTCGTGCGGGACCCGATGGGCGCGCCGCAGATCCCGAACTGGAATCGCGTCACCTCCGCGCTGCCGGAGTTTTTGCCAGCGCTGCGCGAAGCCATCGAGGCGGACGCTCGCTAAAGAGCGGCCCATGGCGCGGACAGCTCGCATCGGCGCGATCGAGATTGGCGGCGGCTGGCCGCTCGCTCTGATCGCTGGCCTGAACGTGATCGAGGCCGAGGACGAGACGCTCGACGTCGCGCGCCGCGTGCGCGACGCCGCCGCGCGCCACGGCTTCCCCTTCGTGTTCAAAGCCTCGTGCGACAAGGCGAACCGCTCGTCGCTCGCGAGCTACCGCGGCCCGGGCTTCGACGAGGGGCTGCGCATCCTCGCGCGCGTGAAGCGCGAGCTCGGCGTGCCCGTGTTGACGGACGTGCACGAGCCGCCGCAGGCGAAGCAAGCCGCCGCGGTGTGCGACGCGCTGCAGGTGCCCGCGTTCCTGTGCCGCCAGACCGACTTGTTATTGGCGTGCGCCGCCACGGGCCTGCCGGTGAACGTGAAGAAGGGCCAGTTCATGGCGCCCGACGACATGCGCCTCGCCGTCGCAAAGATCGAGGCGGGCGGCGGTGCAGCGCTGGTGACGGAGCGCGGCACGAGCTTCGGCTACGGCGATCTCGTCGTGGACATGCGCAGCCTCGTGCGCCTGCGCGCCTTCGCGCCGGTGTGCTTCGACGCGACGCACGCGGTGCAGCGCCCCGGGGCTGCAGGCGACGCCACGGGCGGCGAGCGCGAGATGGTCGCGCCGCTCGCGCGCGGCGCGGTGGCGGTGGGTATCGACGCGCTGTTCCTCGAGGTGCACCCCGACCCCGAGCGCGCGCCGTGCGACGGCGCGAGTCAGCTCGGATTCGAGGCGCTCGAGGCGCTGCTCGCGCAGCTGCGGCGCCTCGAGTCCGCGCGCGGCTAGCGCTCGAGCGCCCGCGCGAGCGCCTCCCCGATCTCGTCGATCGGAACGACCTCGAGCTTCTCCAGCACCTCCGCCGGTACCTCGACGAGGTCCTTCGTGTTGCGGCGCGGGATCAGCACGGTGGTCACGCCGGCGCGCTGCGCAGCGAGCAGCTTCTGCTTGATGCCGCCGACGGGCAGCACATTGCCGCGCAGCGAGATCTCTCCCGTCATCGCGACGTGGCCATTCGCGCGGCGGCCCGAGAGCGCGGACACGATCGCCGTAACAAGTGCAACGCCCGCGCTCGGGCCGTCCTTGGGCACCGCGCCCGCGGGCACGTGGAGGTGGATCTCGCAGCCGGCGAGAGCGCTGGAGATGATCCCCAGCGCGTCCGCGTTCGCGCGCACCCACGAGAGCGCGGCCTCGGCGGACTCCTTCATCACGTCGCCGAGCTGGCCGGTGAGGCGCAGTCGCACGCCCTCGCCGCCGGGCGTCACGTTCGCCTCGATGAACAGGATGTCGCCGCCCGCGTTCGTGGCAGCGAGGCCGACCACGACGCCCGCCTGCTCGGCGCGCTCCGCGATGTCGGGCAGGTGGGGCGGCGCCCCTAATGCCTCGGCCGCAAATTCGGCGTCGACGCGCAGCGGGACCAGTGCGGGATCGCCCGCGATCTTCGCGGCGACTTTGCGGAACAGCGTCGCGATCAGGCGATCGAGGTTTCGCACGCCGGCCTCGCGCGTGTACTCGTGCACCACGCGCGCGACGGCGTCCTCGCTCACGTCGACCTGCTCGGCCTTCAGGCCGTGCGCGTCGCGCTGCTTCGGGATCAGGTGCTGCGCCGCGATCGCGAGCTTCTCGCGCTCCGTGTAACCCGCGAGCTCGATCACCTCCATGCGGTCGAGCAGCGCGGGCGGAATGGTCGAGAGCGTGTTCGCCGTCGCGATGAACATCACGCGCGAGAGGTCGAACGGAATCTCGAGGTAGTGATCGCTGAAGGTCGCGTTCTGCTCGGGGTCGAGCACTTCGAGCAGCGCGGACGACGGGTCGCCGCGGAAGTCGGCGCCGAGCTTGTCGACCTCGTCGAGTAGGAACACGGGGTTGCGCGAGCCCGCGCGGCGCAGGCTCTGCAGAACGCGGCCCGGCATCGCGCCGACGTAGGTGCGGCGATGGCCGCGGATCTCGGCTTCGTCGCGCACGCCGCCGAGCGAGGCGCGCGTGAGCTTGCGCGCCATCGCGCGCGCGATCGACTTGCCGAGCGAGGTCTTGCCCACGCCGGGCGGGCCGACGAAGCACAGGATCGGCGCCTTCGCGCCCGGCGCGAGCTTGCGCACCGCGAGGTACTCGAGGATGCGGTCCTTCACCTTCGCGAGGCCGTGGTGGTCTTCATCGAGCACTCTGCGCGCGTCGCCGATGTCGAGGTGATCCTCGGTCTCCTTCGACCACGGCAGGTCGGCGAGCCACTCGAGGTAGGTCCGTAACAAGTGCCGGTCCGGCGCGTTCTGCTGCAGCGCGCGGAAGCGCTTCAGCTCGCGCTCCGCGTGCGCGCGCGCGTGCTCGGGCAGCTGAGCGGCCTCCAGCTTCTCGGCGAGCTCGTCGGCCTCGCGCTCGCCGCCCGCAGCCTCGCCGAGCTCTTCTTGGATGTCGCGCATCCGCCGGCGCAGGAGACGCTCGCGGCGCTTCGGGTCGACCGGCTCTTCTTCCTCTTGGGAGCGCAGCGTCTTCTGCGTCTCGGCGATCGTGATCTCGCGCTCGAGCACGCGCGCCACGGTCCAGAGGCGCTTCGCAGGGTCGACCTCGGTGAGCAGCCCGATGCGCTGCTCTCCCGTCATCTGCTGGCTCGCAGCGACCATGTCCGCCAGCAGCCCGGGCGCTGGGATGTTCGTGACGATCTGCTTCCACTCGTCGGGGTAGTCGTCGCGCAGATCGATCAGGCGGTGCGACAGCTCGACGACCCGCGCGTTCGCGGCGGAGAGCTCCGCGCTCGGCTCGCGCGAGTCGAGGATCGGCGTGACCGCCGCCCGCTGGGCGCGCCCGGTTGACGGCGCGGTGACGAAGCGCGCGCGGATGATGCCGATCACGATCGCTTGCTTCGCGCCTTGGGGCGCTTCGGTGGTGCGCACCACGCGCGCGATCGTCGCGACCGGATGCAGCGCCTCGAGCGCGGGCTCCTCGTCCTTGGGATTGCGCTGCGTCGCGACGAGCAGCAGGCCGGCGTCGCCGGCTTCGTCGAGGGCGGCGAGCGAGCGCGCGCGGCCGATCGAGAGCGGCACGGTCATGCCGGGGAACACGACGGCGTCGCGCACCGGCAGAACGGGCAGGGTGCTCGGCACCTCCACCTGCTCGGTTCCGATCACGATGCGCTGTTGCTCGGCCACGGGGACTCCTGTCTCGCGCGCGTGCGCGCTCGCGCGAATCCTCGAGGCCTAGGCCCAAGCCTGCACTCGGTCAAGAAAAGTGCCCGGAACATCTCGCGATTCGGGAGCGCCGCGTTAGCTTGCGCGTCCCGTTTTTACCCGTGCCCGGGTGGCGGAATTGGCAGACGCGCAGGTCTCAGAAGCCTGTCTCAGCAATGAGGTGCTGGTTCGACTCCAGTCCCGGGCACCAGCTTTTACGACTCTCCGCTCGGCTTCGCCTCGCTGCGCGCGCCCTGCGGCGCTTTGCGCCGCTTGGTCGCTTGCGGCTTCTCGAGCCGCGATCTGGCGTTACGTCGCCTAGAGGGCGCATGACCGACCGAACGCTCGTCGGCGAGCACTTCATGCTCGGGTTTCGCGGGCTCTCGGTGCCGGCGTGGCTGCGCGAGTTCGCGGGCGAGTTCGGGCTCGGCGGCGTGATTCTGTTCGATCGCGACGTGCAGCTGGGCGGCATTCGCAACGTGGAGTCGCCGGCGCAGGTGAGGGCGCTGTGCGCGGAGGTGCACGCGCTGCCGGGCCGGCCGCTGGTGTTCGTCGACCAAGAGGGCGGGAAGGTGCGGCGCCTCAAGGCGGCGGCGGGCTTCTGCGAGCTGCCGAGCGCGAAGGCGTTCGCGCGACTCGGCGATGCGGAGGCGCGCGCGTGTGCGAGTGCGAGCTGTGCGGAGATGAAGGCGCTCGGCATCGACTTCGACCTCGCGCCCGTCGTCGATCTCGACACGAACCCCGACAACCCGAACATCGGCAAGATCGAGCGCGCGTTCTCGGCGGACCCTCGCGAGGTCGCGCGCTGTGCGCGCATCTACGGCGACGCTGCGCGCGCGGCGGGCCTCGGCCTGTGCGTGAAGCACTTCCCCGGCCTAGGCGGGGCGCGCACCGACAGCCATCTCGCGCTCACCGACTTATCAGGGCTGATCTCGCGCGAGCAGGAGCAGCTCTTCACCGCGCTCGCCGGCGAGCTGCCCGGACGAGCGGCGCTCTTCTCGCACGGCTTCGTGCGCGAGTGGGACGCCGAGCGCCCCGCGTCGATCTCGCCCGTCGCCGTCGCGCGCTTCCGCGCCGCGCAGCCGCACGCCCTACTCGTGACGGACGATCTCCAGATGCAGGGCTTGCAAGGCGCCGCGAACACCGTCGACGCCGTGATGCAGGCGCTCGCCGCGGGTCTCGACCTGCTGTGCATCGGCAACAACCTGCTCGCGCAGGCCGACGAGTGCCTCGCAGCCGCGCGCCAGGTGCGCGCCCGCGCCGAGCGCGACGCCGCGTTCGCGCAGCAGCTCGCCGCCTCGCGCGCGCGCATCGCGGACCGGAAGCGCTTCGCGGCAGGTCCATGAACGTGCAACGGGGACGTACGTGCAACTTCACACGTTCAAGCGCGTTGCACGTACGTCCCCGTTGCACGTCCGAGCGGCGTCGCGCTCAGCGACGCGCACTCCTGGCGCGCGCCGGCGGCAGGTAGTGGAAGCGCACGAGGTAGATGTTCTCGCCGCGGCCGTGCTTGGCGACTTTCAGCAAGTCCACCACGCCCTTGAAGCCCGAAGCGCGCGCGAGCTCGGGCGTGATGTCGGCGAGGGTGATCGGCAGGATCGAGTCGACCTCGATCTGACCTTCTTCCATCGCGTAGCGCCCGCCGACTTTCACGCGCGGCTGGATCCAGATGCGCACGCTGCAGGTGATCTCGCCGCTGCGGACACCGTCGCGTAGCCGCTTCGTGAAGATCACCGAGCGTCCGCCGCTTCGAGCTCGGCCGCGAGCGCCTCCCACTGCGCGTAGAGCCCGGCGACTTCGTACTTCAGCGCATCGCGCTCGGCCTCGATCTCGCGCACGCGCTCGTAGTCGCTGTAGATGTCGGCGTCGCCGAGACGCGCACCCAACTCCTCGACCTGCGCCTCCTTCTCGCCGATCTGCTCCTCGAGGCGCGCGATCTTTCGCTCCGTGCGCTCGCGCGCTTTGCGCTCCTCGCGCGTGCGCTGCGCATCGCTCGCTGGGGGCGCCGTGGTTCCGTTCGTCCCCGCCGCGCTCGGTGCCGCGGTGGCGGCTGCGCGCTCGGCGTCTTCGCGCAGCTTGGTGAGGTAGGCGTCGTAGTTGCCGAGGAATTCGCGCAGCTTGCCGCCGCGCACTTCCACGACGCGCGTCGCCAGCGCGTTCACGAAATCGCGGTCGTGCGAGATGAAGACGAGCGTGCCGCCGTAGTCCGCGAGCGCGCTCTCCAGCACTTCGCACGCTTCGACATCGAGGTGGTTCGTCGGCTCGTCGAGCACGAGCGTGTTGCTCGGCCGTAACAACATCTTCGCGAGCGCGAGGCGCGCCTTCTCGCCGCCCGAGAGCACCGAGACTTTCTTCTGCACGTCGTCGCCCGAGAACAGGAACGCGCCGAGATGGCTGCGCAGGCGCGGGATGTCGTCGAAGCTCGCGACCGACTCCAGCTCCGCGAGCAGCGTGCGCTCCGGCGAGAGCGTCTCGAGCTGGTGCTGCGCGTAGAACGCGACCTGCGCGTTGTGGCCGAGCTCGCGCGCGCCGCGCTCGAACGGGAGCACGCCCGCGAGCATGCGCAGCAGCGTCGACTTGCCCGCGCCGTTCGGGCCGACGAGCGCGAGCTTCTCGCCGCGCTTCAGCGCGAAGTCGACGCCCGCGTACACGAGCGTCTCGCCGTAGCTCTTGTGCACGCCCTTCAGCGCCACCGGGATCGCGCCCGAGCGCGCGGGCTCGGGGATGCGCAGCCGCATGCGACGCTTCTTCTCCTCGGGCACCTCGACGCGCTCGATCTTGTCGAGCGCCTTCACGCGGCTCTGCACCTGCTTCGCCTTGGAGGCCTTGTACCGGAAGCGGTCGATGAACTGCTCCACGTGAGCGATCTGGCGCTGCTGGTTCGCCGCCGCGGCTTCCAGCTCGAGCAGGCGTTGCTGCTTGCGCTCGAGGTAGGCGTCGTAGCCGCACGGGTAGAGCGCGAACTTCGCGTCGCGCAGCTCGGCGATGCGCGTGGTGTGTCGGTGCAGAAACGCGCGGTCGTGAGAGATCAGGATCACGCCGCCAGGAAACGCGGCGAGCGTCTCGTCGAACCATTCGAGCGAGGGCAGGTCGAGGTGGTTCGTGGGCTCGTCCAACAACAGCACGTCGGGCTCGGCGAGCAGCAGCTTCGCGAGCTCGACGCGCATCACCCAGCCGCCGCTGAACGTCGCGAGCTTGCGCGCGCGCGCGTCCTCGCCAAAGCCGAGGCCCTCGAGCACCGCGTCCGCGCGCGCCTCGCGCGAGAAGCCGCCCGCGCGGTCGAAGCGCGTGTGCAGCTGGTCGTAGCGCTCGGCCAGGTGCGCGGGCAGCTCGCCGTGCTCCGCCATGCGTGCGTCGAGCTCGCGCATCTCGCGCTCGAGCGCATCGATCGCAGCGAACGCGCTGAGCGCCTCTTCACGCACCGTCGCGTGCGTCGCGAGGTCGATCTCTTGCCGCAAGTAGCCGACGCGCTCGCCGCGTCCGAGCGCGCGCTCGCCCCCGTCCGCCGGATCCACGCCGGCCGCGATGCGCAGCAGCGAGGTCTTGCCCGCGCCGTTCGGGCCGACGAGCCCGACGCGGTCCCCCGCGCGCAGCTCGAGGTCGACGCCGTCGAAGACGACGCGCGCGCCGAAACGCCGCATCACGCTGCTGAGCCGCAAGGTCATTCGCGAAGAGTTTCCGCTCAGCGCGAACTCCGCCAGCGCCGATAAGCCGGCGAAGTGCGCAGCAAGTGCGCGCGCTGGAGGCGCAGCCATGAACACCGAAGAGCTCCTCGCCCTGGGCGCGCGCGGCGTGCATCTGCTCTTCGACAACGCCGAGATCGAGGCCGCCTTCGAGCGCGACGCCGCGGCGCTGCGCGAGGAGATCGCGGGCCGGCACGCCGAAGTGCAGGGCGCCATCGCGGCGCTGATGGAGCTGGACGACGTGGACGAAGGCCGCGCGCTGATCGACTCGCTCGATGACGGCATCCGCCACGTGCTGGTGCTGATCTACTTCGACCTGCTCGACTCGCACGTGCGCCGGGGCGCGACGCTGCAATGACCCGCGGCCGACCGGCCAATTGGGGTCTGGCACGGAGTGACGCAGGTAGCCAATCCGTGCCAGACCCCAATTGGCCGTCAGTGCATGCGCCGCCGCGCCTCGCGTTTGCGCTCGCGGTCGACCAGCTCCGGCGCCGACAGCTTCAGCGGGAGCCGCACGCGCTCGCCGTTCTTCGCGCGGAAGAGCAGGTGGCCGTGGCGGCACGCGAAGGCGAACAGGTCGCGCAGGATCGCGACGTCTTGCTGGCAGTAGCGCGCGATCTCGTCGTGGCGACCTTCCTTGAACCACTGCAGCGACTGCAGGCCGTCGGCGGACTTGGGGACGCCGAGCGTCTCTTCGCCGAGGTGGCCGAGCGGTAGGCGGAAGCCGAGGCGCTCGTGGATCGCGTCGAGGAGATCGAACGTGGGCAGCAGCGAGAGATCGCGCGCCGCGTAGCCGCGCAGCACGCGGTAGTCGAAGCGGTGCGCGTTGAAGCCGATCACGAGATCGGCCTGGCCGAGCTTCTCGAGCAGTGCGTCCACCTGGTGCTCGCGATACGTGAAGAACTCCTGTTCCGCGCTGTCCCACGCGACGGCGCAGGCGAGGCGCATCAAGTGCGCGTTGTGCCAGCCGCCCACTTCATCGGCGCTGCGTTGCGTTTCGAGGTCGAAGCTCACGACGCGCAGCTCGGGCTGCTGGATCTCAGCGATCGCCTCCTCCTCCGTGACCACTGCTTCGAGCCGCAGCGGCGCCGGCGCGGGCGGCAGGATCTCGCGCCCGAGCATCATGGCGAGCGCCTCCTGCGCGCCGGCCTTGTCGATCGGGCGGTTGCCGTTGCTGCAGCGCGGGCTGTGCACGCACGCGGGGCAGCCGGCTTCGCACTCGCACTCGCGCAGGCGCGCGAGCGTCGTCTCGAGCAGCGTCTCGAGCTTGTCGTAGACGCTGCGTACGAGACCGACGCCGCCTTCCGCCGCGTCGTACAGGAAGATCGCGGCGCGGCCGAGCTGCGGGTGGAGCTTGTAGGTGATGCCCGCGAGGTCGAAGCGATCGCACAGCGCGAACAGCGGCAAGAGCGCGAGCGAGGCGTGCTCGACGGCGTGCAGCGAGCCCATCGGGTTGCGCCCGTTCGCCGCAAGCGCGGCGGAGATTTCGTCGGGCAGCTCGAGCCAGAGCGCGTTCGTCTCGTACTGGCTCGGCGGCAGATCGAGCGCCTCCGTCCCTAACAGCTCCTGCCCCCGCACGCGGCGGCGCTCGTAGCCGACGATGCGCGAGGTGACCTTCACGCGTCCCTCGGCGAGCAGGAACGAGCCCGCCGGGCGCTGGCGCGTGCGCGAGAGCACCTCGGTCTCGCGCTCTCCGAGCGGCTTCGTGAAGTAGGCCACCTCGACGTGCTCCACCTCGACCTTGCGCAGCTCGAGGTCGAGGCTCACGACCTTGAACTGGCGCCCGTGATGCAGATAGATCGCGCCGGGGTGGCACTCGCTCATCACGCTGCCCGCGCCGATCGAGCCGATGATCTTCGGCTTCTGCACGCGCACCTTGCGCCTCGCGGGCGCGCGCTCGCTGAGAAAGTCGTCGTCGACCTTCGCGCTCCGTTCGAGCCCGCCGCTGCCCGCGAGCTGGATCGCGTAGCTCGCGCCCGTGGCGCGCAGGCTCAGCAGGCGATGCGGATTCCGGCGCGCGGCGAACCACTCGCGGCCCGACTCGCTCCGTAACAACTCGCCCGCCTGCTCCGCGGCGCTCGCCGCAGCGCGCACCGCAGGCTCCGCGAGCCACGGCTCGGCGTCGCGCAGCGGAACCTCGGCAGCGGCGCAGGGCAGATGCGCGGCGAGCAGATCCGCGTTCAGCGGATCGAGCACCGCGTGCTCGAAGGCGCCGCCTAACAGCTGCTCGGGGTGCGCGACCATGTACTGATCGAGCGCGTCCGGCTGCGCGACCAGCGCGATCGCGGCGTCGCCCGCGCGGCCGACGCGACCCGCGCGCTGCCACGTCGCGATCTGGCTGCCCGGGTACCCCACGAGAATGCACACATCGAGCCCGCCCACGTCGATGCCGAGCTCGAGCGCGGAGGTGGAGATCACTCCCGCGAGCTCGCCCGTGAAGAGGCGCTGCTCGATCTCGCGGCGTTCCTCGGGGAGAAAGCCCGCGCGGTACGAGCTGATCCGCGGCGCCAGCTGTGGCTCAGCCGCGGCGATCCATTGGTGCATCAGCTCGGTGACGCGCCGCGCCTTGGTGAACGCGATCGTGCGTAAGCCGCACTTCAGCGCGATGCGGAAGAGGCGGGCGGCGGCGGTGTACGGGGACGTGCCGACGGGATTCAGGAACAGCACGTCGCGCTTGCTGCGCGGCGCGCCCTCGGCGTGCACGACGACCGGCGCGCGGCCCGTGACGAGCTGCGCGAGCTCACCGGGATTCGCGACGGTCGCCGAGGCGCACACGAAGCGCGGGCGCGCGCCGTGGAACGCCGCCACGCGATCGAGCCGGCGCAGCACCTGCGCCACGTGCGAGCCGAAGATGCCGCGGTAGGCGTGCAGCTCGTCCACCACCACGAGCGAGAGCCCGCGGAAGAAGCGCTCCCAGCTCATGTGATGCGGGAGCAGGCCGAGGTGCAGCATGTCCGGCGTCGTCACGATCACGTTCGGCGGGTTGTTACGGATCTTCGTGCGCTGGCCCGGCTTCGTGTCGCCGTCGTACACCGCGACCGTGCGCTCCGCCGCGAGTCCGAGCGCCTCCGCGTCGGCGGCGAGCTTCTTCGCCTGATCCTGCTCGAGCGCCTTCAGCGGAAACAGGAACAGCGCGTGCGAGTGCGGGTCCGCCAGTGCGGCTTCGAGCGCGGGCAGCGCGTACACGAGGGACTTGCCGCTCGCGGTCGGGGTCGCGAGCACGACGTCGCGCCCCGCGCGCAGCTCGGCGAGAGCGCGGGCTTGATGCGGGTAGAGCGCGGTGATCCCGCGCGTGCGCGCGACCTCGCGCGAAGGCTCGGGCAGCGCGTCGAGTGCGACGCGCCCCGGCGGCTCGGCGGGCAGCGCCGAGGCGAAGCGCAGCGCGCGCGCGAGCTCCTCGTCCGCGCGCACGGCGGCGAGGAACACAGCGATCCCGTGCGCGCTCGGCGCACCCGCGAAGCTCGCGGCCATGTGTGCTCCCGCATCGCGGGAGGGCGCGATGCCACGGAGTCGCGGGGATGTCGGCCTGGGGGTGGCACAGCCTATGGGACTTGCCCGCGCCGAGCGACGGGGAGAAGCATGAAAGTTCGGGGCGGAGCGCGGCGGGTGCGACAAACCGGCCCGGCCGGAATGCGTCACCCCGCGCTCGCGAGCCACGCGAACTGACGCATCCTCCTGCGCAATGCGCCTCTCGCTCCAAGCCCAGTACGCGATCTGCGGGATGTTCGACCTCGCCTACGGCGGCGGGCGCGCGCCGGTGCAGGTGCGCGTGATCGGCGAGCGGCAGCGCATTCCCGCGCGCTTCCTCGAGCAGATCTTCCAGCGCCTGCGCAAAGCCGAGCTGGTGCACGGCAAGCGCGGACCGGGCGGCGGCTACGTGCTCGCGCGGGCGGCGAGCGAGATCACGCTGCGCGACATCCTGGAGGCGGTGGAGGGGCCGCTCGCAGACGGCATCGCGCACGGGCCGCCGCCGCGCGAGCGCCGCAGCCCGCATCGCCCCAATTTCCTGTGGCGCGAGCTCAGCGCCGGCGTCGAGCAGGTCTTCGACGCGCGCACGCTCGAGGATTTGTGCAGGCGGGCGGCAGCGAGTGGCATCAAGCGCGCAGAGGCGGACGGCCCCGACTACGTGATCTGACCCGCGCGCGAGGGGTGCTCCCGCCGCGCCCCGCGCCTACAGTGCGCCGCCTTCCACCCAGGGGCGAGGTTCGTTCGGGGCGTGCGCGAGAGGATTCACGTTGACCGGGATCAGCCAGCGATTCCCGTGTCCGCGCGAGTGCTCCACGAGCTCCACGAGCACGCGCGCGAGACGCACCCCGAGGAATGCTGCGGCCTCGTGCTCGGGCGTGAGCGCGGGCGGCTCGAGCGCGTGGTGCGCTGTAGGAACGAGATGACGCGGCTACATCAGCAGGACGAGGCGCAGTACCCGCGCGACGGCCGCGAGGGCTTCCACATGAACGAGGCCGACGTGCTGCAGGCGCAGAAGTTCGCGGACGCCGAAGGCTGGGCGATCACGGGCGTCTACCACTCGCACGCCGACGCCGGCCCCTACTTCTCGACCGTCGACCAGGAGTTCGCGTCACAGCCTGGCTTCCCGTTTCCGGACGCGCAGCACATCGTGATCTCGGTGCTCGAAGGCCTCGTGAAGGAAGTCGCTGCGTTCGCGTCGGACGATTCGCCAGCCGGCTTCACGGGCCGGCTGCTGGTGGCGGAGGAAGTGCAATGAAGGCGAGGGCAATCGTCACGCTCGCGTGCGTGGCGCTCGCGAGCGCCGCGCTCGCGCGCTCGTTCCGGCCCGAGGACCTGCCCGCGGATCCCGTGGCGCTCACGTATCGCAAGACTGACGAGATCGAGAAGGTCGAGAAGCAGCTGCAGGCGCGCGCCGAGGAGAAGGCGCGCGAAGAGGCGAAGCAGGTGAAGCGCGCGCGGCCGGCGCCTAACTCGGTCGAAGCGATTCGGGAGGCCTTCTCCGATCGCGCGCTGGAGAACGCCGGCGTCGACCTGCAGGCGCGCATGGCGATCTACACGATTCCCGACGAACGCACGGTCGATGCCGAGTTCGCGACGAAGGGCGACAAGCCGCTCGGCTGGTCGGCGGATCATCAGCGGCTGCTGTTCCTCTCCGAGCGCCAGGGCACGTCGCAGCTTTACGAGTGGAATCGCCAGACCGACGCGACGATTCCGCTCACGAACGAGACTGACCCGGTACTGGATGGTTGTTACGGGCCGAAGGGCGAGCTCGCGTTCGCGGTGGGCAGCCAGCTTCAGCAGGGTCCGCAGGGACCCACGGGCGGCGTTCAGCTGCGCGTGCGCATTCCCGGCGGCGAAGTCCGCAGCGCGACGCCCGGGCCGTTCGATACGGCGTGCGCGTGGTCGCCCACGGAGCCGCTGCTCGTCTACCAGGCGCGCGGCAGGTCCGGCACGGACGAGATTCTCGCGGTGAACCCGTTCGCGCCGGCGGCGCCGCGCTTCATCGCGAACGGGCGCTCGCCGGTGTTCTCGCCCGACGGCAAGTGGGTCGTCTACAGCTCGCGCACGAACAAGGGCTGGAAGATCTTCAAGGTTCGCCCCGATGGCGGCGGCAAGGGCGTGCTCGGCGCAGGCGCGATGCAGGAAGTCGAGCCGGCGATCTCGCGCGACGGCAAGTGGCTGCTCTTCACCGGTTACTACGAAGGCAAGCCCTTCGAGACCGACCTGATGGTGCGCCCGTTCTCGGGCGGCAAAGAGCGCAAGCTCGACTTCGACGACAAGCCCCACCGCACCACCTGGTGACCCCTCGCGGCCACGAACACTTCTCAGCGAAGAGAAAGGCGACACGCAGATGACGCAGAAGGATCTCGTTCCGGTGCACGGCGGGCTCGAAGAGCTCGTGGACCGCACCGTGCCGCTGACGCAGCGCAAGGAGCTCGAGCGCGAGGCGAAGGAGCTGCCCTCGATCACGGTGGCGAAGGCCGACCTCGCGACGCTGTATCGCGTGGGCGACGGCGCGCTCTCGCCGCTCGAGGGCCCGATGCGCCGCGACGTCTATCAGCGCGTGCTCGACGAGAAGTGCGTGCTCTCGCGCGGCAAGAAGTACGCATGGGGCATTCCGCTCGCGCTGCCGGTCACCGATGCCGAGGCGAGCGCTGCGAAGGGCGCGAAGGCCGTGGCGGCGCGCAACGAGGCGGGCGAGCTCGTCGGCATCGTGAGCGCGCCCGACGTGTTCGCGTGGGACAAGGCGCAGTACGTGGAGCGCGTGTACCTGACGAAGCGCACCGACCACCCCGGCGCGCGCATCGCGACCGACGACCCTCGCACGCAGTTGTTGGGCGGCGAGCTGCGCGTGCTGCCGCAGGTGAAGCACCCCGAGTACGCGGAGTTCATGCTGTCGCCGCGCATGACGCGCGCCTTCATCCGCGACAAGAAGTGGCAGCGCGCGCTCGCCTTCCAGACGCGCAACCCGCTGCACCGCGCGCACGAGTACGCGCTCGTGTGCGGCGCCGAGCGCCTCACCGCGGCGGGCCACTACACCGGCGTCGTGCTGAATCCCCTCGTGGGCGAGCTCAAGGGCGACGACGTGCCCGCGGTGATGCGCATGCGCTGCTATCGCGAGCTGCACGGGAAGAAGCTGCTCGGGCAGGGCGACAAGGATCCCGCGATCTGGGCACGGGCGGGCTACGACATCAGCGAGGTGTTCGAGCTGATCGGACTCGACATCAAGATGTTCTACGGCGGCCCGAGCGAGGCGCTGATGCACGCCGTCTACCGCCAGAACTACGGCTTCAGCGATCTGGTGATCGGCCGCAAGCACGCGGACGCGCCCTACGACGACGGCAGCGCGATCTGGGGCGACTTCGATGCCCAGGAGATCTTCGACAAGCTGCCCGGCGAGCTGCACACGAAGCCCGTGAAGATCGGCTTCGCGGCTTATTACGAATCGCTCGGCCGCGTCGACCTCACCGAGAATCACCCGAACGAGAAGCCGTACTCGATCAGCGGGACCAAGCTGCGCGAGCAGCTGAAGGCGGGCGAGCACCCGGATGCGCGCATCATCCGCCCGGAGATCTCGGAGATTCTGATCACGGCGTACCGGCAGGCGTAGGATCGGCGCGCGCGCCGAGAGGAGACTCCATGCGAATTGGTGTTCCGCGGGAAACGAAGGACATGGAGTTCCGCGTCGGCATGACGCCGGACGGCGCGAAGATTCTCGTCGAGGACGGGCACGAGGTCTCGATCGAGCACAACGCGGGAGTCGGCAGCGGCTTCGCGGACGCGGCTTATCAGGCCGCCGGCGCGAAGATCGTCTCGACTGAAGACGCGTGGTCGAAGCCCGATCTCGTGGTGAAGGTGAAAGAGCCGAATCCGTCGGAGGTGAAGCGCCTGCATCAGGGGCAGACGCTGTTCACGTACCTCCATCTCGCCGCGGCGGGCCAGCTCGCGCAGTCGCTGTGCGACAGCGGCGTGATCGGCATCGCGTACGAGACGATCCGCAACCCCGATGGCTCGTTCCCAGTGCTCGCGCCGATGAGCGAAGTGGCGGGCCGCCTCGCCACGCAGATCGGCGCGAACCTGCTGCAGAAGGACCGCGGCGGCGCGGGGCTCCTGTTGGGCGGCGTGCCCGGCGTGATGCGCGGCAAGGTCACGGTGATCGGCGCCGGCATCGTCGGCATCAACGCCGTACGCCTCGCCCACGCGCTCGGCGCCGAGGTCGACGTGATCGACATCGACCTGAAACGCCTCTCGTATCTCTACGACATCTTTCACGGCGAGCTCAACACGCTCTACTCGAACCGCTCGACCATCGAGCGCTCCGTGCGCACGAGCGACCTCGTCGTTGGCGCGGTCTACGTGCACGGCCGCCGCGCTCCGACACTCGTGACGGAAGCGATGGTGAAGTCGATGGCGCCCGGCTCGGTCGTCGTCGATGTCGCCGTCGACCAAGGCGGCTGCATCGAGACGATCCGCCCGACCACGCACTCGAACCCGACCTACGTGGTGCACGACGTGATCCACTACGGCGTCGCGAACATGCCCGGCGCCGTGCCGCGCACGAGCACCTTCGCCCTGACCAACACGACGTTCCACTACATCGAGGCGCTCGCCGAGCTCGGCACTGCCGAAGCCGTGCGCCGCGACCCCGCGCTGCGCCAAGGCAGCAACGTGTGGGAGGGCAAGGTGGTGTGCCAAGGCGTCGCGGAGAGCCTCGCCATGGCGTACGTGCCGGTGGAGAAGGTGTTGTAGAGAAACGGCAATGCGTTGGCTCGAGGTGCACGACGTTCAGGACGGCGTGCTCGCGTTCGATCTCGCGGACCTCGTCGAACTTCTGCGAGACATCGTGGACGCGTGCGAGTGGTCACTCGGATTCGTCGACGCGAGTGGTCCCCGCGCAGAGGAGCTTCACCAGCTCTCGGATGTGCGCGCTTGCGTGGGCGGCGCACATCTTCGAGCGATTGCGGCCGGCATTACGCAGGTCATCGACGGAGACTTCATCGGGCGCGACCGCAGCGGGCGCCTCCTCCTTCAGCTGAAGGCGGTCGACTCGTCGTTGTGGGTGGTCGGAGCTGCCGAGGACTCGGTCGCCAGTCTCGTGCGATCGCGCTTTGCTGATGTCCGCGAGAATCCACGGTGGGGAGCGGGAGCGAGCCTCACACCATCCTGATGCGCGCCGTCTTCGTCCGTTGCATCAGCGCGCTCTTGTCCGCGCCTTCGCTCGGGTACGCGGCGTAGCCGAACGCGAGCGCGGGCAGCAGCGCGCCGTTCGTCTCCTCGCGGCCGACTTCTTCGGCGACTTGGCGCGCGAGCGTGGCGACGCGCTCCTCGGGGCGCGCGCCGGGGTCGGGGAGCAGCACGAGCAGCTCGGCGTCGCCGCCGCGAGCGACCACGTCGAACTCGCGGGAGTTGTTACGGAGCGCCTCGGCGGTGCGCTGCAGCACGCGGTCGGCGCGGCGTGTGTCGGCGCGGCGGATCTCGCCGAGGTTCTCGATCCGGCACACCACCACGGTGAGCGCGTTCTCGCGGCCCGTGGCGCGCGCGAGCTCTTGGTCGAGGCGGCGGCCCCAGTAGTCGGCGTTCGGGAGGCCCGTCTCTTCGTCGAAGTTGCGGTGCCGTGCGGTCGCGACGTGGAAGGCGGCGTTCTCGAGCGCGCGCTCGACGTAGCTCACGTAGCGCGCGAACACGGCGAGATCGTCGTCCGAGAAGGCGCCCGCGAAGAACTGGTCCGCGGCGATCTTGTCGTAGAAGGCGAGCGTGCCGATCGGGCGGCCCTCGCGCTTCAGCGGCGCGGCGAGTGCGGAGCGGACGCCCCCGGCAAGCGCACCGAGCGCTGCGTCTTTCGCGAGCGACTTGTGCAGGCGCGGCTGTCGCGTCTTCAGCGTTTCGACCGCGAGCGCCTTGTCGAGCTTGAACAACGTCTGCTGCGCGCGCGCGTCGGCGGAGCCGTAATAGCTCTTGATCACGAAGCGCTTGCTCTCGGGATCCTGGAGGCGGAGCACGACGTGATCGGCTTCCAGGATCAGCGCGCCGGAGCTCGTCGTCTCGCGCGCGACTTCGGCCGGATCGCGCAGCGAAAGCAGGCGGATCCCCGTCTCGTTGATCGCGCTCACCTTGGTCGCGCGGCTCGCGGTGCGCGCCTCGCGCTCCGCCTTCGCGATCTCTTCCGCGGCGGCCGCGGCGATCTCGAGCAGGGTCTCGCGCAGCGCCCGCGCGCGCGGTCCTGCGGCGCCGCTCGTCTGCACCGAGAGCACGCCGAGGCACGCGTCGCCCGCGATCAGCGGCAGCGACGCGAGCGCGAGCACGCCCGGCGAGGTTTCGAGAAAGATCGGGGCGCGCTCTTTCGCCGCGCGGCCGTCGACGCCGGCGCCGAGCGCGACGCGGTAGTCGCCGCCGAGGCCGCCGCCGGGCAGCGAGGTCGCCGCGAGGCGCAGCTCGTCCTCGCCGGCGAGGTAGAGCGGCGCGATGCCGCCCTCGTGCAGCGCGGCCACGCGCTGGCAGAGCGCTTCGAGGCGCGCCTCGATCGCACCCGCAGCGCCGAGCGCCTCGCGCACGGCGCGCACCGCTGCGTATCGCGAGGCCTGCTTGCGCAGGCACTCGTGCTACTGCGCGCGCGCGATGATTTGCGCGTCGAGGCGGCCGAGCTGCTCCGCGAACGCGAGGTCCTCGTCGTCGAACGCATCCTCGCGCGACGAGTGATGCAGATTCAGCACGCCGAGCACCTTGCCCTCGTGGACGAGGGGCACGCACAGCGCGCTGGCGACGTCGCCGCGCTCGCGCAGTACGCGGAACTGCTCGCGGTCGGCGCGCCCGCGCACCTTGATCGGGCGCGCCTCCGCCGCCGCGCGACCCGCGACGCCTTCGCCGAGGCGCACACGAATCTTCGGCCACAGCTCGGGCTCGACTCCCGTGGCGACGCGAATCGCGAGCTCGCCCTTCGCGGCGTCGAGCAGCATGAGCGAGCCGGCGTCGGCGCCGGTTACGCCTTGCGCAATCTCGAGCATGCGCGCGAACAGCTCGTCGGGGTCGATCGTGAGGTTCACGCTCTCGACGACTTCTCGGAGCGCGTGCAGCAGCTCCGTGCGGCGGTCCGCGCTGGACACGCCGTGCGCCCATAACAAGCGCGCCGTCAGCGGCGGCACGACTTGCAGCGCCCCAGCGGCGTCGGGGAAGCGCTCGCCGAACGGGCGGCCCGCGCCGGAGTCGATCACGCCGTAGAGCGCACGCGAGAAGAGGCGCGCGTCGGAATCGATCGGCACGAAGATCCGGAGGGCTGAGGCGCGGGCGCGCGCGGCGGCGACGTCGTCGGCGAAGATGCCGACGACCTCGACCTCGGCGTTCTCGAGCAGCGCAGGCACGAGTGCCAGCGTCTCCTCGGTCGCGCCGTAGATCGCGAGCGCCTTGCGCACGGGTTAGGCGTCCTCGCTCTCGAAGCGCAGCGAGAGCGTGAGCTTGCGGCGCTTGCCGCTCGCGTCGCGCAGCCAGAGCGGGATGCGCAGGCCGCCCGGCGCCGGCAGCGCCGGGCCCGCGGGCTCGATCGCGAGCGCGAGGTCGCCTTCGCCTGCGTCGAGCGAGACGGCCGGCATGGGCGCCCGCTTCGCCGACGGCGCGGAGATCGGCGCAGCCGCGCGCTTCGTCGCCTCGAATTCGTCGTCGAACAGCGCCTCGGCCTCGGCCACCGGATCTTCGTAGTTCGCAGGCGCGACCTCGATGCCCGGCTGCGAGTCTTCGAGCGAAACGACGCGTTCGAGCAGCTGCGTCGTACCGGGCGGCGGCGCGGGCTTGGCGAGCGTTGCCTCGAACGCGGCGCGATCGATGAGCTGCGTCACGCCGGGCGGCGGCACGGGGCGCGCAGCCTGGGGCGCGGGTGGCGTCGCGAGGCGCACCTGCGTCGCGGCGTTGCTGGCTGCGAGCTTGGCGGCCGGCGCCTCGGGTGCCGCGGGCTTCTCGCGCAGGTGCCGGATCACGCGCTTCGAGATCGTGGTGAGCGTCTGCAGCACGCCCGTGCCGTCCTTCGCGACGGCCTCGAAGGCGGCGACGCCGCGAATCGAGAGCTTGCGGTGCAGCTCCTCGAGCGCGTACGGATCGGCGAGGTCGCGCTTGTTGTACTGCATCACGAGCGGCATCTCGGACGCATTGCGGCCGTAAGCGGCGAGGGCGCTCTTCAGCTCCTCGAAGCTCGCGAGGTTGTCGCCGAGCCGTTCGCGGCGCGCGTCGAGCACGAGCACGACGCCGTCGGCGCGATCGAGCAGCTGCTTGCGGCTCTGCGCGGCCTCGCGGTCGCCGGGCATCGCGATGACCTGGATGCGCGTGCGCACGCCGCTCACTTCGCCGAGCTCGATCGGCAGCGCGCCGTACGTGATCGTGGGATCGAGGCGCGTGGGCAGGAAGCGCAGGTCGCCGCGATGGTCCGGGCGCAGCTTGGCGTGGATCACGCGGAGGTTGGTGCGCTTGCCGGCGCCCTCGGCGCCCCAGTACACGATGCGCGCGTTCACGGCGCCGCTGTCCTGCACGTCCTCCATCACGCTTTCCCCTTCTTCGACAGGTTGCGACGCGCGTGGGTCGCGATCACCGCCGGCACGTCCTTGCTCTTCATCAGCTTCAGCAGATCGCGTTCTTGTAGAAAGTTCATGAAGCGGATCGAGAACGAGATCGGGCATTTCGGATTCATCACGAGCGCGAGCTTGACTGCGTATTCCTTCGTCCACTCGCGATTGCTCGCGATGATGCGCATGACTTCGTCGGAGAGGTTGCGGGACTTCGCGAAGCCCGCCACCTCCTCGGAGGTCATGCGCGGCGAACGAATCGCCGCGGTCGACACGATCTTGTTGCGATCGCGGATCAGCAGGCCGCGCGCCTCTTTGTTGCCCATGCGCGCGAGCTTCACCTTCTGCATCACGCTCATCTTCTGCACCAGCGCGAACAGGCTGCCTTGCTCTTCTTCGCTGAGCTCGCCGTCCTTGTCCTCGAGCAGCTCCTTGGCGAACTCCGAGCAGTCGTCGCCGAGGATCGCACGCAGCGCGGCGAGCGCGCTCTCGTCGGTGATCTCCTCGCGCGCGAGATCGGTCGCGCTCTCGCCTTCGGGCAGCTCCTCCGTCGCGGGGCGTTCGAGCCCGAGGAAGGAGAGGATGCGGTCGATCGTGGCGCGACCCGTGAGCGGGTTCTCGCCGAGCGCATCGACGATCTGCGGCGCCCGTAACAAGCGCGTCTGGTTGTTCGCGACGATGTCGATCACGCGGCGGTGCGGGAGCGATGCGAGGAACGCGATCGTCTCGTCGTCGGCGTGCGCGTTGAGCGCGATCCACTCCGACTTGCTGGCGTCGTCGCGGAACAGCTGCGCGAGGAAGCTGAGCACCGCTGGGTGCGCCGCGCCCGACAGCACGGTCTTCGCGATCGACTCGGGCAGCGCGCGCAGGCTCTCGTGCGCGGTCTCCTTCACCTGCGCATCGGCGTCGTTCGCGAGCACGAACAGCACCGTGGCGAGCTCGATCGGCTCTAGCGGCAGTGCGCCGCGCGCGGCCAGCCGGCGCACCTCGACCGGCGCGTCGCGCTGGACGTAGCGCCCCGCCTGCGGCGAAAGCGTGAGCTGGATCTTCGCTTGCGGCTGACTCACCAAACCCCTCGCGCCAAGCCGAGGGGCGCCGCGATCAGGTCCTCGCGGCGGCCTTGGCTTTGGCTTCGGCGATCACTCGTTCCCGCTGCAGCGCGGGCATCTCGTCGTAGTGCGAAAACTCCATGTGGAAAGCGCCCTTGCCTCCAGTGAGGCTGGTCAGCGCGCTCGCGTACTCCAGCATTTCGGCCATAGGCACCTCGGCCTTGACGATCAGCCCGTGGCCTCGGCTTTCCGTTCCGGAGACCCGCCCGCGGCGATGGGCGAGATCGCCCATGATGTCGCCGAGCTGATCGGCCGGGGCGGTCACCTCGACGTGCATGATCGGCTCGAGCAGGGTCGGCTTCGCCTGCTCGAGCGCCGACCGAAAGCCGAACGATCCCGCGAGCTTGAAGGCCATTTCGTTCGAATCGACTGTATGGAACTTGCCGTCAATGCAGCGCGCCTTCACGTCCACCACGGGGAAGCCTGCCAGCGGCCCGTGCAGGGCGGCCTCCTGGACGCCCTTCTCGACCGCGGGGATCAAGTTGCGCGGGATCGCGCCGCCCACGATCTCGTCCGAGAACACGACGCCCGAGCCGCGCGGCAGAGGCTCGACCGAGATGTAGGCCACGCCGTACATGCCCTTGCCCCCGGTTTGCTTCTTGAGCTTGCCCTCCACGTTCTCGGCGCGGCCCTTGATCGTCTCGCGGTACGGGACCTTCGGCGTGTGCAGCTCGACCTCGACCTCGTAGGCGCGCCGCAGCTTCTGCACCGCGATGCGGATGTGCAGCTCGCCCATGCCGGTGAGCAGGAACTCGCCCGTGCTCACGTCGCGCGAGACGTGCAGCGTCGGATCCTCTTCGACCAGGCGCGCGAGCGAGAGGAAGAGCTTGTCCTCGTCCGCCTTCGACTTCGCCGAGATCGCGTAAGAGATCACGCCCTGCGGAATCGGGATCTCGGGCAGGTGAAGCCCGTTCTTCTCGGACGTGAGCGTGTTGCCCGTGTGCACGTCCTTGAGCTTCGCCACCGCGATCACGTCGCCCGGGCCCGCCTCGGCGACTTCGACGAGCTCGCTTCCGTGCAGCAGCAGGAGCTTCCCGAGCCGCTCCTTCTCGCCGCGCGTGGCGTTCACGATCGTCTCGTCGTGGTGCACGGTCCCGGAGACCACGCGCATCACCGAGAGCGTGCCGGCGTAGCGGTCGATCACGGTCTTGAAGACGGCGGCGGAGAAGGGCGCGTCGGGCGCGGGCTCGACGGCGAGCTCGGCGTGATCCGCGATGCGCTCCGCGTGCCACGCGCCGCGCTCGGCGGCAGACGGCAGCAGATGCGTCGTCGCCCACAGCAGCGCGGGCATGCCGAGCTCGCTCGTCGAGGCGCCGCACAGCACGGGCAGCAGCTTCTTCGAGCGCGTCGCCGTCACGAGTCCGCGCTGCAGCTCCTCGTCCGAGAGGTCGCCGTCCTCGAGGTACTTCTCGGTGAGTGCGTCGTCGCACTCGGCGACTGCCTCGGCGAGCATCGCGCGCGCCGCCGCGGCTTCGGCCATCAGCTCCTTCGGGATCGCCGCGTCGCTGCCGTTCAGCAGTGCGCGCATCGAGACGAGGTCGATCACGCCCTTCAGCGCCGGGCCCGCGCCCATCGGAATCGCGAGCGGGACCGGATTCGCGTCGAGGCCGCGCAGAGACTCGACGGCGGCCGCGAAGTCCGCGCGGTCCTTGTCGATGCAGCTGACGAACGCGACCAGCGGCACGCCCGTCACCTCGGCCGCGCGGTACATGCTCTCGGTGCCGACCTTCGCGCCGCCCACCGCGGACACGACCAGGATCGCGCCGTCGAGAGCCTTCAGCGCGATCTGCGCGTCGCCTTGGAAGTTGGGATCGCCGGGCGTGTCGACGAGCGTGAGATGCAGCCCGTTCCAGTCGAAGCCGTAGACGTGCGCGACGAGCGTGTGGTGGCGCTCCTTCTCCTCGGGCGTCGAGTCGAGGTGCGAGGTGCCGCCGTCGACCGAGCCGAGATCCTTCACCGCGCCGGTGGTGTGCAGAAGCGCTTCGCCGAGCGTCGTCTTGCCGTCTCCCGCGTGGCCGATCAGGGCGAAGTTGCGGGTATGCGCAGCGTCGGTGTTCTGCATGACTCGGACTCCTAGGTGTTAATGAGACTTCTCCGGCGAACGGTTCTTCTCGAACAAGAGGCGCAGGCCTTCGAGCGTCAGGTACGGCTCGACGCGCTCGATCGTCTCGGTCTCGGCGGCGATGCGCTGCGCGAGCCCGCCCGTCGCGATCACGCGGGCGTGCTCTCCGAGCTCGCCCTTGATGCGGCGCACCATCGCGTCGACGAGGCCGGCGTAGCCGAACAACAAGCCGGACTGAATCGACTGCGTGGTCGTGCGGCCGATCACCGAGCGCGGCCGCGCGAGCTCCACGCGATGCAGCATCGAGGTGCGCTCGAACAGCGCCTCCATCGAGATCACGATGCCGGGGAAGATCGCGCCGCCGAGGTACTCGCCTTTGTCGCTCACGCAGTCCCAAGTCGTCGCGGTGCCGAAGTCGACCGCGATCACCGGGCCGCCCATCAGCTCGAACGCCGCGACCGCGTTCACGATGCGGTCCGCGCCGACCTCGCGCGGATTCTCGTAGCGCACGGGCATGCCGGTCTTGATGCCGGGGCCGACGACGAGGGGCGCCTTCCCGAGCAGCTTGTTGCACACGCGCTCCCAGATCGGCAGCAGCGGCGGCACCACGCTCGAGATGATCGCGTCGCGGAACGACTCCATCTTGCAGCCGGCGAGATCGGTGAGGCCGCGCAGCGTCACGAGGATCTCGTCGCTGGTGAGCTCGCGGTGCGTGGCCATGCGCCAGTGGTGCGCGAGCACGGGCTTCGCGGGGTCGCTGAGATCGAAGACGCCGAGCGTCACGTTGGTGTTGCCGATGTCGACGGCGAGAAGGTCGTTCACGAGAGCGGTTCCTTCAGCAAGGTGACGTCGCCGGCGAGAAGGCGTTCCTCGCCAGCGTACGTCCCGAGACGCAACGATCCATCGGCCCCGACGCCGAGCACAACCCCCTCCGTGACCCGGCCCGCGGCGTCCGCCACGCGCACGCGGCGGTCGTTCATGCGGAACAGGGCGTCGAAGCGCGGGCGCAGCGCGGCGAATCCGCGCTCGGCGTGCGCGTCGAGCGCGGCTTCGAGGCGCTCGAACAGCGCGGCGGCGAAGCGCGCGCGCTCGATCGCGCGGCCCGCGAGCGCGCTGAGGCTCGATGCGCGCGCGCGGAACTCGTCGGGGAACGTGGCGGGATCGACGTTGAGGTTCACGCCGATGCCGAGAATCACCGCGCTGTCGGCGCTCGCGCCCGCGCGCTCGAGCAGAATGCCCGAGACTTTCTTCTCGTCCGCGAGAACGTCGTTCGGCCACTTCAGCTGAACGCGCGTGGGGTCGCCGAGCTCGTCGGCGACGACCTCCGCGAGCGCGACGCCCGCCGTGAGCGGGAGCGTGCCGAGCGCGGCGGCGCTGCCGCCCGGGCGCAACACGAAGCTCACGTAGAGGTTCGTGCGCGGCGGCGAGTAGAAGCCGCGGCCGAGCCGGCCGCGGCCCGCGCTCTGCGCCTCGGCGATCACCGCTTCGCCGTGCGCCGCGCCGGCCGCGGCGATCGCGAGGGCGTGCTTGTTGGTCGAGTCGATCTCGTCGAACCAGTGCAGCGTGCGTGCGAGCCAGCGCGTGCGCGCGGCGATCGCGTCTGCCGTGAGCGCGTTCGGCTGCGCGGGGCTCTCTGTGCGCGGCGATCGCGCAGCGTGCGCATCCGGGTGTCGCCTGGATGCGCCCGCCGTCATGCGCCGGCTTTCCTGGCGCTCACCTCGAGCGCAACGTCGGCTGCGACGGCCGAGTGCGTGAGCGCGCCGATCGAGATGCGGTGCACACCGCTCTCCGCGAACGCGCGCACGTTCGCGAGGTTCACGCCGCCCGAGGCCTCGAGCGAGGTGCGCTCGCCGTAGCGGGCGACGTACTCGCGCAGCTCCGCGGGCGTGCGGTTGTCCAGCAACAACAGGGTCGCGCCCGCGTCGAGCGCTTCATCCGCCTGCGCGAGGCTCTCCACCTCGACTTGGATCGCGAGATGCGGCGCCGCGCTCGCTCGCGCCGCCTTGACCGCGGCGCCGACGCCGCCCGCCGCTGCGATGTGGTTGTCCTTGATCAGCACCGCGTCGTAGAGCCCGAAGCGGTGATTCGTGCCGCCGCCGCAGGCGACCGCGTACTTGTCGAGCGCCCGCCAGCCCGGGAGCGTCTTGCGCGTGTCGAGGATCTTCGCGCCGGTGCCCGAGACCGCCTCGACGTAGCGGCGCGTCAGCGAAGCGACGCCGCACATGCGCCCGAGAAAGTTCAGCGCGATGCGCTCGCCCGCGAACACCGCGCGCGCGCTGCCTTCGACGCGCGCCAGCGGGGCCGGCCCCGTCACGAACTCGCCGTCGCGCCGCAGCGCCGTGAAGGCGATGCCCGCATCGACCGCCGCGAAGCACGCCGCGGCCACCTCGAGCCCGCACACCACGAGCGGCGCCCGTGCCTCGAGCACCGCTTCGACGCGCAGCGTGTCAGGCAAGCACGCGTTGCTCGTGACGTCGCCGCTGCCGAGATCCTCCGCGAGCGCGCGCTCGACGAGCGGCAACCAGCTCGAAGGATGCGGAGGATTCGCGTGCGCCACGCGCCGAGTCTAAGTCACGCCCGCGCCAATCGGCGCGCCGAAGTCACGCGTTCTCCGCCCGGCAACGGATGCGCAAACCCACGAAGCGCGGCTCGGCTCGATGGCTGACGCGCCGAGGAGGACGGGAGGACCCTCGAAGGCGAACGCTCGCCGGAAAAATGCGAGCCACGCAGCCGCTACTCATCCTTGAGCTTGCGGATCTCCTCGCGCAGGAGCGCCTCGGTCATCTTCGGGATCACTTCCCACGCGATCTGCTCGACCTTCTGCACGGTCTCGCGCACGATGCGATCGGTCACGTCGCCGAACGCCTCCCACGCGATCTTCTCGAGCATCGCGCGCAGCTCCTCGCGCGACGGCGCATCGCCTGCGAGCGCACCCGAAGCAGGGCTCGCGGCGCGCAGCGGTTGGCGCGGCTCCGGCTCGGCTTCCGCCTCGTCTTCTGCCGGCCAGGCGTCGTCGTCGCTCGCGCTGAGCACGACGGTCGCGCTGGCCGGAGGCAACGCCGCGGGCGCCGCGATCTCCGGGTCGTCGGCGAACGGATCGCCGAGGTCGGTCGGCGTCACGTCCGACCTTGCGCGGGCGTCGCCGATCATGTCCGCGAACAGGTCTTCCTTCGCTTCGAAGGCCGGCGTCGCGGGCGCATCCTCCGGCTCGCCGAAGTGCACGCGAGTCGCCGCGTTCGTCTCCGGGGCTGCGGCCTCCGGCTCCTCGCCGAACAACACCTGCGTCGCGGCGGGGCTGTCGTCGTCATCGAGCGCTTCGGCGGCGACGGGCTGGAGCGTGTCCGCGTTCTCGTCGTCCTCTTCGTCGGCCATCACCACGCCGGAATCTTCCGCGGCGAGCTCGACGCGCGTCATCGCGTCGTCGCCGAGCGGGTCGCTTTCGATCTCGTCGCTGGCACTGAGCTCGAGATCCTCGGCGCTGCCGAACGAGAGCGCGTCGTCGGCACTCGCGCGACGCGACGGATTCGGCTCGGTGACTTCTTCGGACATGAAGTCGAAGGGCTCGTCCTCGCCGAAGATCGGATCGGGCGCGGCGAGCACCGGCGCCGGCGCACTCGCCGCCGCACTCGGCGCGGGCGGCGGAGAGGCCGCGGCGAGACGTGCGTTCACCATCTCCACGAGCGACTGCGCTTCGAACGGCTTCGTGATGTGCCCGTCGGAACCGACGTCGCGCGCCTTGTTCTCGTCGAACGCTTCGAAGGTGCCCGTGAGGAGCAGCACCGGGATGTGGCGCAGGCTCGGGTCGGCCTTCACCTGGCGGCACACTTCGTAGCCGCTGAGCTGCGGCATCACGACATCGGCGAGGATCAAGTCCGGGCGAAGCTCTTTCGCCTTCGCGACGGCGGCGGCGCCGTTGTCGACTGCGACGAGCGCGATGTCCTCGCTCGCGAGACTGATTCCGACGACTTTCTGGATCGTGACGCTGTCGTCCGCGAGAAGCAGGGTCTTCGGCATCTCCCGTCCTTTCCGAGCTCCGCTCTTCCTTCGGCTCACTGCACACGATCTGCGCCGCTGCACGGCGCGGATCGCTGCGGCCTCCCGAGCCGCGTTCGATCGCGACAATGCTTGCGGATCCCGAGCCGCATCGGTCGGGGCTCGGTCCCACGGTTTTTCGTATCGACCTCGCGTATGCAAGAGTGAAGGCGAACTCGGGTTCGCGCACGCGAAAAACGCGACGGACGGCTCGGCGCCCGCAGCACGCCGGCCCGTCAAGTCCCTCCGAGCGTGGCCCGATAGGGGAAGGCAGCGACCGGAGGCCGGAGCGCGAGATGATTCTGAGAGCGGCCGCACGCAGCGATGTCGGGATGCGCCGGCGAGGGAACGAGGACCGCTTTGCGCTCGTGCCCGAGCAGGGGCTCTATCTCGTCGCGGACGGCATGGGCGGACACACCGCGGGCCAGATCGCGAGCCAGCTCGCCGCCGAAGCGGCTGCTCGCGCCATCAACGCGCTCGAAGGCGCCTCGGCCGCGCCCAGCGAAAAGCTGCGCATGGTCGTGACCGCCGCGAACCGCGCGATCTACCTCGCGGCGCAGCGCCAGCCCGAGTACGCCGGCATGGGCACCACGATCGTGGCGGTGCTCGCGGCCGGGGAGCGCTGTGCGCTCGCGCACGTGGGCGACAGCCGCGCCTACCTCGTGCGCCGCGGCCGCATCCGTCAGCTCACCGACGACCACTCGATCGTGGGCGAGCTGCTGCGCCGCCACGAGATCTCCGCCGACGCCGCGCGCGAGCATCCGCACCGCCACGTGCTGACGCGCGCGCTCGGCGTGCGCGAGAGCGTCGAGCCCGATCTCGCGGAGCTCACGCCGGCGCCCGGCGACGTGTTCGTGCTGTGCTCCGACGGCCTCACGAATCACGTCGAAGATGGCGAGCTCGCGAAGTTCGTCAGCGAGACGAGCGACCTGCAGGAAGCGTGCGAGGACCTCGTCGACCTCGCCAACGGCCGCGGCGGCGAGGACAACGTCACCGTCGTGCTCGCGCGCGTCGACGCCGAATGAGGCGAATGCCGAGCCGTCGCGAGCGACGGCCCGGGTGCTACATGCGCTCGATCGTGTTCTTCAGCTTCGAGCGCAGCCGCAGCACCGACTTCGTGTGGATCTGGCACACGCGCGACTCGGTGATGCCGAGGATGTTCCCGATCTCTTTCATGTTGAGGTCTTCGTAGTAGTAGAGCGAGATCACGAGGCGCTCCTTCTCGGGCAGCGTCGCGATCGTGTCCGCCACCACCGAGCGCATCTCCTGCACCTTCAGCGACGCGAACGGGTTCTCCGCCTTGCGTGTAGTAGATGCGGCCCTTGCCCGCGAAGCCGAGCTCGAAGATCGCGAGATGCGGCGGCAGGCCGCCGACTTTGCGGCGCACGATGGTGCTCTCGGGCTCGTCGTGGAGGCGCTTCAGCGCTTCCTCCGCGCGCAGGCGCAGGCTCTCGTCGCCGAGCTCGGCGATGTCGCGCAGGGCGCGCTCGTCGACTTCGAGCTCCTTGTAGAGCGTGGTGAAGCGGCGCCCTAACAGCTCGAAGTCCTTCGCATTGCGCGCAGCGATCTTGCCCGCCTGCTTCACCTGTGCGCGCAGCTCGGCGAGCTCGCCGTCCTTGGTCTCGAGATCGCGCGACGCCTCGTCGAGCAGCTGCTCGAGCGTGCGGCGCTCTTCCTCCAGCTCGCCCGCGCGCGCGGAGCCGCGGCGCAGCTCGCCCTCGCGCGCCTCGAGCTCGCCGAGGCGCGACCACAGCGCCTCGCGTTCTTCCGCGAGCGAAGCGATCTCGCGCGCTTGCGCCTCGCTCTCGGGCTCGACGCTCGCGAGCCGCGCGCGCACGGCGGAGAGCTCGCGCTCGATGCCACTCGCGCGATCGGCGCTGGCATCGCGCGCCGCGGTGAGCGTGCGCAGCGCGGCGAGCTCCTTGCCCGCGAGCCGCCGCGTGTGGAGGGCGAGCGTCACCACGAGCAGGCCCGCGTACGTGATCAGCACGCCGTTGGCGAGCGCCGAGTTGTACGGGATGGCGACCTGCACGTCGGCGCTCGCGGGCAGCAGCGCTGCGCCGCGGTCGGCAGCATCCGGCAGGGCAGGCAATGCGCCCGCGCCGGCAAAGAGCAGCGTGCGCCCGTCCGCCGCGATCACGACGGGCTGCACGCGCACCTGCCCGAGCCGAACCCACGCCGACTCGCGCAGCAACGCGCGCAGCCTCTTCTCGACCTGCGCGGCGACCGGCCCCGCGCTCGCGTCGACGCGCGTGGCCTCGGTCACCTCGGCCGCGAAGTGCATGGTGAGCCCGCGCTCGAGCCCGCGCAGCGTGAACACGTACGCCACGACGAACACGACGATCGCCGCGTACGCAAACCGAAAGCTCGCCAGCCGCTCCAGCGCCGACGCCGGCCTCTCGCCCGCGGTGCCGACTCCCCTCTCTTCGACCTCAGCCACGCCGACTCCCACCCGACCCCCCAATTAGCAAAGCGCCTCGCCCGCCAAAGACACCGCCCGCGCCGCAACGGATGCCCGCCCCAGCGAGATGCGAAACGCACAGGCAGAAGGCAGGAACGACCTCGCAGTCGAACGCTCCTCCCAAGCAGGTCGGCCGAGGCCGCAAGCGAAGCGCGCAGCAGCGGGCGAGTCTTCGAGCCCGATGCGAAGTAAACAAGGCTGAAGCCGCCCCGCCGAAGCCCAAGAGACTCGAGCACCTCGACCATGCGAGTCGTCGACCTAGACCGAGACATGACCGACGTGATTCCCACCGGAACCACGCGCGACTCGAACTTCCTGTTCGAGCGGATGACCCGCGCCACGCTGGACGCGACGCTCGCCGCGCCTGGCAAGCTCATTCTCGACGTCGCGAGCGGCTTCGGGCAGGACGCGATCGCTCTGCGCGCGCGCGGCGCCGAAGTGGTCGGGGCCGAGCCGTCCGCGCGCATGACGGCGTGGGCGCGCCTGATGAGTGAGAAGGCCGAAGGCTCCGTCCCGCACTGGGTGCGCGGCTGGAGCGACGCGCTGCCGTTCGCCGACGCCACGTTCGACGCAGCCTACTGCAAGGGCGCGCTCGACCACTTCGATCGGCCCGAGCTCGCGATCTCCGAGATGGCGCGCGTGACGAGGCCGGACGGTCGCGTCGTGCTCGCCGTCGCGAACTTCGATTCGCTCGCGTGCAGAGCTGCGCGCGCACAGGATCGCTTCCGCGAGGGCACGCTCGGGCGCGCGCCGAAGCGCGGCCGCCGTCACTACGACGTGCCCGCCGACCACTTCACGCGCTACGAGCTGGCGTTGTTACGGGAACACTGCGCGCGCTTCGTCGCGATCGAGCGGGTCGTCGGCCTCTCGCTCGCGTGGGGCCTCCCGAGCTGGACGCGCTTCGTGGAGGCGGTGCCCGCGTTCATCGCGAATGCTGCGCTGCGGGCTGCGGATCTCGGTGCGCGCGTCGCGCCGCGGCTCGCGGACGTGATCGTGATGGTGGGGAGGCCGAAGCGCTGACCTGCTCGGAGGCGGGATACGATGCGCTCCTTCACGAAGGAGCCCTCGATGCCTCGCCTCTCTCAGCTCTCGCGCTCGATCGTCGGCCGCGGCGCACTCGTTACGGGCGCCGCGAGCGGCATGGGCCGCGCCACCGCGCACCTGTTCGCGGACGAGGGCGCGCTCGTCGCGGTCACCGACGTGGGCGCGGAAGGCGTGCAGCGCGTCGTCGACGAGATCACGCGCGCGGGCGGCAATGCGCGCGGCTGGGTGCTGAACGTCGGCGACGACGCCGAGGTCGCGCGGGTCGTGCCCGAGATCGCGGCGGCGTTCGGGCGGCTCGACATCGTGGTGAACAACGCGGGCATCTCGCGCTTCGCGCCGATCGACCACGCGGACTTCGTGAAGAACTGGAACGACTCGATCAGCGTGCTGCTCACGGCGCACACGCGCGTGATTCGCGCGGCGCTCCCGTTCCTGCGCAAGAGCGACGCCGGCCGCATCGTCAACATCGCCTCGACCGAGGCGCTCGGCGCGACGAAGTACGGCTCGCCCTACACCGCGGCGAAGACGGGCGTGATCGGCCTGACGAGGTCGCTCGCGGTGGAGCTCGGACCCGAAGGCATCACGGTGAACTGCATCTGCCCCGGTCCGATCAACACGGGCATGACCGCGGCGATCCAGGACGAGCACAAGAAGATCTTCGCGAAGCGCCGCACCGCGCTGCTCCGCTACGGCGATCCGGAAGAAGTCGCGCACGGCACGCTGAACTTCTGCCTGCCGGCGTCGCGGTACATGACGGGCGCGGTGCTGCCGGTGGATGGTGGGCTGACGATCAGGAACGCATAGCGAGTCGCAATGCGGGCGGCGCTGCTTCTGGTCGCTCGCGAACGCCGGCGAACCGAGCGCTGAATGGCGCGGCGCGCTGCTGCTCGAGGCATCAGGCTTGCGGCCTTCGCTCCTCCATCACCCGCACGTACTCCTGCGCCGTCCGCGCCGCGATGCTCGGCCAGCCGTATGCGGCCTCGACGCCCGCGCGCCCCTTCGCGCCTAGCTCCTCGCGTAGCCGCGGTGCGGCGAGCAGCTCCGAGATCGCGCGGGCGAGCGCGGGCTCGTCGTCGACGGGTGTGAGCACGCCGCCGCCCCCGGTCTTGACGACTTCCGGGAGCGAGCCGGCGCGCGTCGCGAGCACCGGCGTGCCGCACGCCATCGCCTCCGCCGCGGGAAGACCGAAGCCCTCGTAGCGCGAGGGCACCACCACGAGTGTCGCGCGGCGATAGCGGCGCACGAGATCGGGGGTCTCGAGTCGGCCCGTCACGTCGAGGCGATCCGCGACGCCGAGCTTCGCGGCCCACGCGAGCGCCTCGCTCTTCGCGTCGTCCACGAGCGTCACGCGCACTTCGCGCGGCAGCAGCGTGAGCGCTTCGAGCAGCTTGCGCACGCCCTTGTTCGGGTCGCTCGCTCGCGCGACGCACAGCAGCTCGTTCTCGCGGCGCGGCTCGCTCGCGTCGGGCGAGAACAGCTCGGTGTCGATGCCGTTCGCGACCATCGCGAGGCGCTCGCGCCGCACGCCGAAGTCGGCAGCGATCTGCTGCGCGCTCGCGACGCTGCTCGTGAACACGCGATCGAGCCGGCGCGCGACGAAGCTCTGCATCTCGACCGGGTAGAACTCCCACGTGCCGAGCCGCTCGCGAAGTGTCTTGTCGCGTTTGAACGACATGCGGCGGTCGACGCTCAGCGGGTGGTGCACGGTCGTCACCACGGGCAGCCCCAGCGCGCGCAGCCCTAACAAGCCGTAGCCGAGGCATTGCACGTCGTGCACGAGGTCGTAGCGCCGGCCCGCGCGCAGCCGCGTCGCCACTTCGCGAAAGGCCCGCACGCTGAACGCGAACGGCTCCGGCAGGAAGCCGAACGCCGACGCGCCGAATTCCCAGAAGTTGAGCGGCTCGAACACGCGCAGCGGATTCGGCTTCGGGAGCAGATTCTTCCAGTCGCGAAAGAACCACTTCCCCCAAAACCGCTCGTTCGGCAGCTCGCTGACGCTGCGCGCGAATGGCATGGGATCGGGGTAGGGCGGGCCCACGAGGACATCTACGGAGTGCCCAAGTCGCGTGAGCTCACGTGCGAGGAACCAGAGATAGATCCCTTGCCCGCCCGACTGCATGTTGCCGCGATAACAGACGAAGAGGATGCGCAGAGGTCGACCCGGCTGCGGCAGTGACGTCACGACTCGCACGCGCTGAAGAGAAGCGGTGCCACACAGCGCCTCGAAGCCGATGGCGACGAAACGCGGGATGCCCCGCTCACGCTGGTTTCTCGGCGTACAGCACGACGCTCTTCGGACAGATGTAGTTCAACGCGTACTTCTCGATCAGCGCGGCAAATCGTGATGCCGTCGCGCGAATCAAGCCCAAACGGTACGCGCGCACGAGTGCGCTCTCGTCGGCGCGCGGCAATCCCGCGATCGAGCGCAGCGCCCAGTAGGGCGTGTGCAGCCCGTGCGCGAAGGAGCAGCCCTCGGTGCGCAGCCCGGCGCTGCCCAGTGCCTTGGCGAGATCGCGCGGCGTAAAGATGCGGATGTGGCCGCCGGGGCTCTCGAAGTAGTCGTCGCCGAGACGCAGGTAGAGCAGCTCGCTCGTCGTCGTGGGAATCGTCACCGCGATGCGGCCGCCGGGCTTCGTCACGCGCGCGAGCTCGCGCGCGGCGGCGGGGTAGTCGTGCACGTGCTCCATCACTTCGGCGCAGATCACGCGGTCGAAGGTGGCGCTGGCGAACGGCAGCTTGAACGCGTCGCCTTGCAGCATGCCGCCGAACGAGCGCTTCTCGCGCGCTCGCTCACGGAGCGCATGGTTGGCGCGCTTCAGCGAGCCGAGGTCGAGGTCGAGGCCGACCACGCGCGCGCCGCGCTCGAGCGCGCCGAAGCAGTGGCGGCCCTCGCCGCAGCCGGCGTCCAGTAACAAGTCGCCGGGGCCGACCCTAAGCCGCGCGAGATCGACTGTGAGCAGCACGCGTCACGTCCTCGAACACTTGCACGAGCTCGCGCGCGGCTTGCTCCCAGCGGAAGAGGCGCAGCACGCGCTCGCGCGCCGCGCGGCCCATGCGCTCGGCGCGCGCGGGGTCCGCGAGCACGTCCGCGATCGCCGCGGCGAGCGCCGGCGGATTGCGCGGCGGCACGATCACGCCGGCGTTGCCGTCCGTGCCGACCACCTCCGGAAGCGCGCCTGCCGCGTTCGCGATCACCGGAACTCCGCACGCCATCGCCTCGCTCGCGGGGAAGCCGAAGCCTTCGAAGAACGACGGCACGACCGCGATGCGGCCGGTCGAGTACTCGCGCACGAGGTCGGCGATCTCGAGGAACTTCGGCTGGAAGCGCACGCGCCGCTGAAGGCCGAACTTCTCGACGAGCCGCGGCACGAGCCCGTCGGGCGGAATGCGGCCGTCGACGATCTTCAGCGTGACGTGCTCGGGCAGCAGCGAGAGCGCCTCGAGCAGAGTGCCGATGCCCTTCTTCCGATCCTCGGTGCGCCCGATGAAGATGAGGTCCGTCTCCTTCGCGACCTCGGGATGCGGACGAAACAGCTCGGCGTCGGTGCCGTTGTAGACGACCGCGATGTCCTTCTCCGGGATGCGGAAGCACTTCTCGATCTCGGCGCGCGAGGCCTCGCTGACCGTGACGATCTTCGCGAGCCGCGGCGCGACCTGCTGCTGCATGAAGAGCGGGAAGTAGAGCGTGCGGCGCACCTTCTTGATGAAGCGCGGGTCGACTGCGAAGTCCGCCTCGCGATCGAGGTGCAGCGGGTGGTGGATCACCGACACGACGGGCGTGCCGAGCTTCTGGAGTCCTAACAACCCCCACGCCAGGCACTGGTTGTCGAACACGACATCGAAGCCGTAGCGCCGCTGCAGCTCGGGCCACCGCCGCAACAAGCGGAAGCCGAAGGTCTGCATCTCCGGGAACACGCCGATGCGCGACGAGCCGAGCTCCCAGAGGTTCAGCGGCGTCAGTAGCCGGCGCGGATCGCGCCCGCGCGCCCACTCGCGCAGCGGCGTCCCGAAGACGTTCTCGTTCTCGATCTTGTGCAGCGGAATGCCCGGCTCGAGCGTGGGGAAGGGCGGCCCCGCGAACACGTGCACGTCGTGTCCCGCCTTCTGCCACTCGCGCGCGAGGTACGAGGCGTAGATGCCTTGGCCGCCGCAGTACATGTTGCCGCGGTAGGTCAGCAGCGCGATCCGCATCCTGTTGGACTCCGCTCGGCTTCGTCTCGCTGCGCGCGGCCAGGCGCCGCTTGCACCGTTGCTCGCTTCGAGTTCGTTGCGTCGCTGCCGCTCGCTAGCGCTTCTGCGCGCTCTCGATCGGCGCGTCCGGCGGCGGCTCGGGCTCGACGCGGATCGTCGCGATCGTGTAGCCGACCCAGAAGGTGAGCCCGAGCACGACCGCGAGCAGCACGGCGACCGGAATCGCGACGGCCCAGTATGCGCCCGAGACCATGCCCGCGAGGAACAGCACGCCGAGCCCGGCGGCGAGCGCGCAGATCAAGACGCCTTGCATGCGGCCGGCATCCATCGCCTTCTCCTTGCTTCGCTAAGTCCGCGAGTCCGCTACCGAAGTCGGTGGTGTCCGGCGGGCGGCGCAGTATCCGGACGACACCAAGCAGTGTCAACGCAGCGCTGCGCGGATCCCGCCGCGAAAGCTCAAGCAACGCTCCGATCGAGCCGTCATGCTGCGCAGCATGCGCGTGATCGGACTCATGTCGGGCACTTCGGCGGATGGCATCGACGCGGCGCTCGTCGAGTGGCCGGACGGCGAGGACGCGCAGCCGTTTCGCCTCGTCGCGCACACCGAGTCGCCCTACCAGCCCGCGTTCCAGGCGCGCATCCATCGCCTCGCTGCGGGTCGCGTGCCGGGCGCCGAGGCGCTGCGCGAGCTCGCCGCGCTCGACGTCGAGATCGGCGAGCACTTTGCGGCTGCGGCGGCGCGCTGCGCGGAGGCCGCGAGCCTCTCGCTCGCCGAGGTCGATGCGATCGGCTCGCACGGGCAGACCGTCGCGCATCACCCCGAGCTGCGCGCGACGCTGCAGATCGGCGATCCCTCGGTCATCGCGGAGCGCACGGGCTGCACCGTCGTCGCAGACTTCCGGCCGCGCGATGTCGCCGCGGGCGGCGAGGGCGCACCCCTCGCGCCGTTCTTTCACTGGGCCTCGATGCGCGATGCGAACGAGGCGCGCCTCGTGCTGAACCTCGGCGGCATCGCGAACGTGACCTGGCTGCCGCGCGGCGGGCGCGGCGAGGACGTGATCGCGTTCGACGTCGGTCCCGCGAACTCGCTGTGCGACGGCGTGGTCGCGACCCTGACGAGCGGGGCCGAGCGCTTCGATCGCGACGGCGCGCGCGCGCGCGGCGGGCGCGTGATCCCCGCGCTCCTCGACGAGCTGCTCGCGGACCCGTTTCTCGCGCGGCGTCCGCCGAAGTCGACGGGCCGCGAGCGTTACGGAATCGCGGAGGCCGAGCAGCTCGCGAAGCGCTTTACCGACGCGCCCGACGATCTCGTCGCGACGCTCGTCGAGTTCACCGCCGCAGCGGTCGCGCGTGCCGCGCGCGACTTTCTCGCCGGCACCCCGCAGCGCCTGCTCGTCGGCGGCGGCGGAGCGAAGAACCCCGCGGTGATGGCCGCGCTCGCGCGCCAGCTCCCCGGGGTGCGGGTCGAGCCGATGGAGGCGGCGGGCGTTTCGTCCGCGGCAGCGGAGGCGATGGCCTTCTCGCTGCTCGCGCGCAACGCGCTGCTCGGGCTCGCGAATCACCTGCCGCAGTGCACCGGCTCGCGCGGCGCGCGCGTGCTCGGCGAGATCGCGCTCGGCAGCTCGCCGCGGGCGCGAGCGGCGGTGCGCCTCCGCTAGAGCCCATCTCGACCGAGCCCGGCGCGCGAAACTCGCCGGCTGACGAGGCGCGCGAGCGAAGGCGTATCCGCCGGCACTTCGAGCCTGCGCGTCCCTACAGCTTGTACGTGAGCCCGTCGTCCGCGATCGAGAAGCCTTCCGCGGGGCCGTGCTCGCGCATGTCTCGGCCGAGGTGCGTGAGCACGATTTGGCCCACGTCGAGCTGCGCGCGCTTCGCGGAGAGCTCTTCGAGGCTCAGGTGGTAGGCGTACTCGGGGCGCACGTGGGTGCAGTCGCACAGAAAGAGATCGGCGCCGCTGACCGCGCGCGGCAGACCCTCGAACCAGCCCGTGTCGCCCGAGTAGGCGACACGGCGCGCGCCGTCGTCGATGCGCATGCCGTGCGGGCACGACTCCGGCGCGTGGTTCACCTCGAACAGCTCCACGCGCACGGGGCCTACTTGCTGCGGGCCGCCTGGGTGCAGCTCGAGGAAGCGCAGCGGATACGCGAAGCGGTAGTGGTCGAGCCCGTGGCCGGTGGCGCGCGCCGCGGCGCGCACGCGCTCCTCGATGCCGCGCGGGCCCGCGATCACGAGCGGTCGGCGGCGACGATCCTCGAAGTCGAGCGTCGCGAGCAGGAACGAGGGCACGCCGCCGAAGTGGTCGGCGTGAAAGTGCGAGACGACGATCGCGTCGATCTCGTTGCGCGAGACGCCGGTCGCTCCGAGCCCGGCGAGCGTGGTCTGCCCGCAGTCGATCAGCGCGAGCCCCGACGCACCGCGCAAGAGGTACGCCGCCTGCCTCCGGCCCCCGGAGCAGAAGTGGTCGCTCGTGCCGATCATGAGCAGCTCGCTCATGCCTCGCCGCCCTCCGCGCACGAGATGAATCGACCGCAGGCGAACACGCCCTGAGCCGCGCGCGTGCCAGCCGGTACGCGTTCGTCGGGCCACACCACGACGCGCTCGAGCGCGCAGTCCGCGCCGATCTGTGCGCCGGCTCCCGCGATCAGGTTCGGCTCGAGGCGTGCGCCACGCGCGCGCGCGGCGCGGTCTGCGTCGAAGTAGCGCAGCGCGATGGGCTCGAAGTTCGCCGCCAAGTACTCCGCGGGCGTGCCCACCGGCTCCCAGGCGCACGCGCCGCGGCCGAGCACTTCGCCGCCCACCGCGCCGGCGTCGCTCGCGGCGAGCGGTCCCCACCAATCTTCGAGGTGATTGAACACGTCGCGGTCCGGCATCGAGTCGAAGGCGCGTGCGGAGAGCACGTTCACCCACGTGTAGAGGCCGCGCTGCGTCTCCCCGCCGAGGTCGAAGCGGCGCCCGATCCGGCGCAGGCGGCCCGCGGCGTCGAGGCCGATCGAGCCGAAGCTCGCGACGCGGTGGTCGTCCGCGAGAGCCGCCGTGACGGCGCGGCCCGAGGCGTCGTGCGCGCGAATCAACGCGGCCAGGTCGAGGTCGACGATCATGTCTCCGCCCAAGATCACGCAGCGCTCGCTTTCGCGGAGGAAAGAAGCTACGCGGCGAATGCCGCCGCCAGTGTGAAGCAAGTCACGCTCGAACGAGAAGCGAGTTCGCAGTCGGGGTGGGCAGAAGCGTTCGGCTGCCTCCCGCAGGCGTTCGGGCAGATGGTGGGCGTTGATCACGGCCTCCGTCACGCCCGCCGCCGCGAGCAGCTCGAGGCCGTAGGCGATCAGCGGGACGCCCCGCACCGGAACCGCGGGCTTGGGGAGCCATTCGGTGAGCGGCCGCAGACGCGTGCCGAGCCCCGCCGCAACGATCATGCCGCGCATCAGCGTTCGTCCCAGCGCGAGAGCAGCTCCGCCGCGCGCGCGATGCGCGCATCGAGGCCCGCGGCACGCCGCGCCGCGCGAGCGAGCATGCGCTGCGTGCGCGGCGCGAACGCGAGGAAGCGCGTGTCGCCGCGCTCCTTCGCGGCGTAGAGGAAGCGCGCGTGGTCCTTGCCCTTGCGCGTGACAGTCAGCAGGTCGAAGCGCGCGTGGAACGAGGCGGCGTCTGGAGCGCCCGGAAGCAGCGGGCGCAGCCGCGCGAGCTGCGCGTCGACGAAGCGCTCGGCCAGCTCGAGGTACGAGTCCCGCAGCAAGCACACCGCGTCGTACTCGGGCGGGGCGAGGAAGGCGCCCTGCAGGTCGATCAAGCCGAGCGATCCATCCGCGCGCAAGAGCAAGTTCTGGCTCTGGAAGTCGCGGTGCGCGAGGCGCAGCGGTGCGCGCGCGCACTCGGCGCCGATCCAGGCGAACGCGTCGCGCAGCGCGGCCTCCTCGGCCGCGGTCGGCCCTCGCCCGAGCGCCGCGGCGAGGCTGTGGCGCACGAACAAGTCCGCCTTGTACGCGAAGTAGGGCGCGTCGAGCTTGCGCGCGAACGCCTCGACACCGCTGCCGTTGTCGGCGATGCGCTGAAGACGCGGCAGCAAGTCGAGCGCGCGCGCCACGAGCGCCTCGGTCTCGGCGGCGCTGCATTTCTGCGAGTGCGCGTAGAGCGACTCGTCGCCGAAGTCCTCGAGAAGCTCGATGCCGGGCGCGCTTCCGTAACGCTTCGGCACCGGCAGCCCCGCGCGTTCGTAGAGCGCGCGGATCGGACCCAGCGCGGGCTCCGGCGGGATCCCGGGCGGGCGGCCGGCGGGATCTTCCTCGGTCTCGACGCGCGCGATCGCGCTGCGGCCGCTCGCGGTGCGCACGCGGTGGAAGCGGCGCAAGCCGAGCGCGGCCGAGAGCGGCGCGACATCGGCGACGGCTTCGCCGAGCGACTCCTCCGCCAGCGCGCGCACGCGCTGCGCCTCGTCCGCAGCGCTCACACCGGGCCCGTGTAGAGCCACTGCGTCGCGAGCACGGCGCCGGTGTAGCCGGCGACGTCGCCCAACAAGCACGCGGGCAGGATGTAGCGGGAGTTCTTCACGCCGATCACGCCGAGGTAGAGCGTGAGCACGTAGAAGGTCGTCTCGGTCGAGCCGTTCACCGCGGAAGCGAGGAAGCCCGCGTAGCTGTAGGGGCCCTCGGTCTTCAGCGTGTCGGTCAGCACCGCGAGCGCGCCGGAGCCCGAGAGCGGCTTCATCAGCATGAGCGGCAGCACGGAGCCCGGCACGCCGATGAGCGACGTCAGCGGGTCGAGCAATCCGATCAGCGCATCGAGCGCGCCCGACGCGCGGAACATCTCGATCGCGACGATCATCATCACCATGTAGGGCGCAATGCGTGCAGCGACGGCGAGCGCCTCCTTGCCACCCTCGACCGCGATCTCGTACACGCGCGCATTCTTCGCGACGCCGTAGGCGACGAGCGAGAACAGCAGCAGGGGCAGCGGCCAGCCTGACATCACGCGCTCGCCGAGACTCTGCGGATCGTCCCAGCCCGTCCAGATCTCGTGCGCGAGCCCGCCGAACAGCGCGAGGCAGAGGGCTCCCAGCAACAACTGCTGCGGAAGCGGCGCCGCTTCGCTCGCCGCGGCGCTCGGGAGCGAGGCATCCGGCAGATCGCTCGGCGGCGGCGGGACTTCGGCGTCGTCTATCGCGCGCGGCGCGAAGAAGGGCAGGCGGCGAAAGAACAGCGCGGCGATCACGGCCGTCGCCGTGGAGCACGTCGTCGCGATCAGCGTTGCGATCCAGACTTGGCCCGCCATCGCGTCTCCGCCCTCGCCCGCGAACGAAGCGCGGATCGCGATCACGCCGGACGGGATCATCAGCGTGACCGACGTGGCATTGATCGCGAGGAACAGCGCCATCGCGTCGGTGGCGACGCCGGGGAAGCGGTTCAGCTTGTTCAGCTCGACCATCGCCTTGAGGCCGAGCGGTGTCGCGGCGTTGCCGAGGCCGAGCACGTTCGCCGAGAGGTTCATCACCATCGCGCCGAGCGCCGGGTGATCGCGTGGCACCTCGGGGAAGGCGCGCTGCAGCAGCGGGCGCACCGCACCGACCACGACGTTCAAGAGCCCCGCCTCGCTCGCGATCTTCACCACGCCGAGAAAGAGGATCATCGGGCCGACCAGGCCGACCACGAGGTCGATCACGCTCTTCGCGCTCGCGATCGATGCACCGCTCACGTCGGCCAGCCTGCCCGTCCAGGCCGCGGTCGCGACCGACGCGAGCATCAGCACGGCCCAGATCCAATTGAGCACGCTCACCCCCCGGCTCGCGCTGCATCGGCGCGCGCGCGCATCCCCGTGAGCGCGGCGCGCGCGCAACCTCCCCGATAAGGTGGGAAGGGTCAACGGCGTCCCCCACGCCACGCGATTCGAACGAAGCGTTCGCGCGAATCGTCCGATGCAGACAGCGAGGTGGGGTCGATGCGGCGAGCGGTGATGCGGCTCACGGTGTGCGCGATTGCGCTGCTCGCGGCTGGCGCGCTGTACGCGAGCGATGCGGATGCCGCGTGGCTCGCGCGCGTGCGCGCGGCGGCGAACGCGCGCGGCTTCCAGGGCGGCGCGCAATCGATTCTCGTGGTGGATCGCGCGAGCGGCGCCGAGCTGTTCGCGAAGAACGCCGAGCGCGGGCTCGTGCCGGCTTCGACGCAGAAGATTCTCACCGCGCTGGCCGCGCTCGAAGCGTTCGGCGCGGGCAATCAGTTCGTGACCGAGGCGCTCGTGCCCGCGCCGCCGAACGCGGACGGCGTCGTTACCTCGCTCGCGATTCGCAGCGCGGATCCTTCGCTGACGGGCGAGCAGTGGTGGCGCCTCGCCTTCGACCTGCGCGCGCTGGGCGTGCGCGAGATCGCGGGCGACGTGGTGCTCGACGGCTCGCAGCTCGACGCCGAGCGCTGGCACCCGAGCTGGCAGCCGGTGTCCGCGCGCGCGTATCACGCGCCGATTGCGGGCATCTCGGCGAACTACGGCGCCTTTCGCGTGGTCGTGATGCCGGGCGAGAGCCTCGGCGCGCCGGCGCGCGTGCAGATCGATCCGCCCGTGCCGTACTTCAAGCTCACGAACGCGGCGCGCACGAGGAAGCCCGGCGGCGGTCCGCCGCTCGCAGTGGAGCGCTCGCTCGAGCCGGGCGGCGGCGAGCGCGTGACGGTGAGCGGCGCGATCGCGCTCGGGACCGACCGCCAAGAGGTATGGCGCTCGGTGATCGACCCGATCGGCTACGCCGGCGCGGTTTTCCGCCAACAACTCGAGGCCGCCGGCATCGCCGTGCGCGGGAGCATCGCCGCCGGCGTCGCGCCCGTGGACGCTCGCGTGCTCTACGAGTTCGACGGCTTGCCGCTGCGCACCGTGGCGGACCTGCTGCTCAAGTACAGCAACAACTACATCGCCGAAGCGTTGCTGAAGCACCTCGGTCGCCTCGACACGGGCGCGCCCGGCAGCTGGGCGAATGGCGCGACTGCACTCCACGCACGACTCACGGCGCTCGGCCTCCCGATGGACGGCATCAAGATCGTCGACGGCTCCGGCCTCTCGCGCGACAACCGCGTGAGCGCGCGCCTACTCGTGGCCGCGCTGCGCCACGCGGATCAGTCCTTCGCGGTGGGCCCAGATCTGCTCGCGGGCCTCCCGATCGCGGCCGAGGACGGCACGCTGCGCAAACGCGCCGAGAATGCGCGCGGCCTCGTGCGCGCGAAGACCGGCACGCTCGACGGCGTGACGGCGCTCGCCGGCTGGGCGCGCACCGCGCGCGGGCGCGAGCTCGTGTTCGCGCTGATCTCGAACGCGCATCGACACGGCGACGTCGAGGCGATCGCCGCGGCCGACGATTTCGCCGCGGCGCTGGTGCGCGACGCGAACTGAGCGCGCGCCGACGTTCGCGGGGCGCGCTAGCTCACCGCGCCGGTGATCGAGAGCCCGAGCTGCTGGACGGCGAGGAGGTTGTTCGCGACCGCCCAGCCGGTCGTTGCGAGCAGCACGCCCAGTGCGGCGAGCTTCCACGGGCGCGCGATCCGCGGCGTGCGCACGACGAAGGCGAGCACCGCCAGGGTGATCGCCGTGTCGATCACGAGCCCCTCGGCGAGCCCAAAGCGCTCGAACAGCCACGCGGCGAGCGGATTTGCCTCGGTGACCTCCCAGCCCACGACTTGCGCCCGCAGGCACACGTACGTCGTCCAGTGGTCCGCGAGCGAAAACAAGAACGCCAGTGCTGCGAATGCCTGCACCATGCGGCGTCCAGCGAGCAACTCGCGTGCCACGAGCGCGCGAACCGGCGATTCCGGGCGGCACCGCGCGAGCTTGGGATCCGCGGCTGCGTGCGCGAGAGGCGCAGCTGCACCGGCAGCTTGGGGTAGTCGCGTTCCCAACCGAGGAAGCTGCGCGCTGCTCAGCGCTCGCGGCGCATGCGCCCGCGGCCGAGCAGCAGCCAATCGATCGAGATGTCTTCCTTCATCGCGAGCTGGATCAGGAACTCGGCGTGCGGAGTCGTGCCGCTCTCGTAGCGATTCACGTTCTGCTGGAACACGCCGAGCTCGCGCGCGAATTGGCGCTGCGAGCGCACTCCGCGCACCTGCACCAGCCGTTCCGCCACGCGCCTTCGTTGTCGCTCCAGCGCCGCAGACATCTCACCTCCCCACCTGGATCAATCGTTCGGCTCGAATCGCCTGACGCGCGCCGCGCCTGCGAGAGGCCGCCTGCCAACGCCGTGCGATCGAGTGATCGCGGTGGGGCGAGGAGAGGGGGGACTCGCCGAGAGCAATCGTTCGTTCAACCGACCCGTGATTTCGTCGCCATCGAAAAAAATCGCCGCACGTCCCTAATAAGTGACGAACGGCGAGCGCATTCTATGCAAGCAGGTTTGCGCGATCAACTAAAAATCAGCCCGCCCGCACGAAGAATTTTTTTTAGCCCCGCCGGGAACGCGATTCGTGACGCGATCGTCTCGGCGTGCGCGAAGATGATCGCGCGATGCGAATCACCGGCGGAGAGTTCGCGGGGCGCGTGCTGCGCGTGCCGCCCAGCGAGGTGCGTCCAACGGCGGAGCGCGTGCGCGAGGCGCTGTTCTCGATGCTCGCGCACCGCGGCGCGCTCGAAGGCGCGCGCGTGCTGGACGCATTCGCGGGCAGCGGCGCGCTCGGACTCGAAGCGCTCTCGCGCGGCGCAGCGAGTGCGGTGTTCGTCGAGAAGTCGCGCAGCGTCGCGGGCGTGCTCGCGGCCAACGTCGCCGCGCTCGGAGTGGGCGCGCGCGCGCGAATCCTGCAGCGCGACGCGCAGTCAGCGCTGCGGACGTCGCTCGCGCACGAACGCTTCGACCTGTGCTTCGTCGATCCGCCCTACGCGAGCGCTCTGGCCTCGCCCACGCTGCGCGCGCTGGTCGCGAGCGGTGCGCTTTCGGCACGCGCCGTGCTGGTGGCCGAAACCGATCGCCGGCATGCTCCCGGCGCGATCGAGGGCGTCGCGCTTGCGCTGGAACGGCGTTACGGCGACACCCTCATCTCGTTGTACGGCTTCGAGAATTCCGCAACCGACGAGGATGGAGAGACGCCCGCATGAGCCACGAGCCCGGACTGGCGCTGTTCCCCGCGAGCTTTGACCCGCTTACGAACGGCCACCTCGACTTGGTGCTTCGCGCGAGCCGCGTCTTCCCGCGCCTGATCGTCGCGATCGCGCACAACGTGAATAAGAAAGGCACGTTCACCGTCGAGGAGCGCCTCGACATGCTGCGCACCGCGCTGGGCGGCATGAAGGGCGTCGAGGTGACCGAGTTTCAGGGCCTGGTCGTCGACTACGCCGAGAAGGTGGGCGCTCGCACGATCGTCCGCGGCCTGCGCGCCAACGCGGACTTCGAGTACGAGTTCGAGATGGCGCTGATGAACCGGCACATGAAGCCGGAGATCGAGACGCTCTTCCTCATGACCAGCCAGGAATATTTCTACGTGAGCTCGTCGCGGCTGAAGGAGCTGGTGAGCTTCGGCACCGCCGTGTCGGAGTGGGTGCCGCCGATCGTCGAGGCCTATCTCAAGAAGAAGTTCGGAGCGCAGGCGGGCTGAGCTAGCCCAGCGCGGCTACTGCCGCGCGCGCAAGCGCCGCGTTCGCTGTGCCGATGGGCCCACCGTGAGCGAGATCCGCTTCGGCACGAACGGTTGGCGCGGCGTGCTCGGCCGCGACTTCGACGCGGACGGAGCGGAGCGCGTGGCGCACGCGCTCGCGCGCGAGAGCGCGGGTGCGCGGGTCGTGGTCGCGTTCGACACGCGCGCACAGGCGGACGTGATCGCGGCGCGCGTCGCTGCCGTGCTCGCGGGCGCGGGCGTCGACGCGCGGCTTTGCAGCACACCGACGCCGACGCCCGTCGCGGCGCGCCTCGTGCGCGCGCTGCGCGCGGATGCGGGAGTCGTGATCACCGCCAGCCACAACCCGCCCGAGTATCTCGGGCTGAAGGTGCTCGCGCGCGGCGGCGAAGGCGCACCGCGCGCGCTGCTGACCGCGCTTGCGCAGCGCGCGAACGCGAAGCGCCAGCCGCGGCGCACTCTCGGCGCGCCGCGAGCCGTGCACGACGCAGCGGATCGCTACGTCGAAGCGTTGCTCGCGCTCGTCGACCGGCGCGAAATCGCGCGGGCTCGGCCGCGCGTGCTCTACGACGCGATGCACGGAGCCGGGGCGGGCGTGCTCGACCGCGCGCTGCGCGAGCTCGGCGCCCGCGTCGAGGTGATGCGCGGTGCGCCGGATCCGCGCTTCGGCGGCGGCGCTCCGGACCCGACACCGCGCCGCCTTCGGGGCCTCGCCGCGGCCGTGAAGCGGGGTCGCTTCGCGTTCGGGGTCGCGAGCGACGGCGATGCCGACCGCTTCGCGCTCGTCGACGCGCGCGGGCGCGTGCTGAGCGAGAGCGAATCTCTCGCGCTGCTGGTCGACCACGTCGCCGCGACGCGCAGGCTTCGGCGCGGCCTCGCGATCTCTCACGCCACGGGCTCGCTCGTCGAGCGGGTAGCTCGCGCGCGCTGGCTGGGCGTGGTGCGCACCGGCCTCGGATTCTCCCCGCTCGCCCGCGCGCTGCGCTCGGGGGACGCGGACCTCGCAGGCGAAGAGAGCGGCGGCTTCGCGTGGCGCGCGCTCGGGCTCGACAAGGACGGAATGCTCGCCGCCGCGCTCGCGCTCGAGGCCGCCGCAGCCGAGCCGCTTCACGCGCGGACCGCTCGCCTCGCACGCGAGGTCGGCGCGGCCGCGTGCGGGCGCGCGGCGATCGGCGCGACTGCGGCCGCGCGCCGCACGCTCAGCCGAATCGCCGCGGCGCCCCCCGAGCGGATCGGGCGAGCGCGCGTGCTCGCGGCGGATCTCGCAGACGGCGTGCGGCTCGTGCTCGACGACGGCTTCGTCTACTGGCGTGCGTCGGGCACCGAGCCGGTCATTCGCGTGTACGCCGAGGCGCCGAGTCGCGGGGCCCTCGCGCGCCGTCTCTCAGCCGGGCTCGCGCGGCTCCGCTAGCTTGGCCTTCGCGCGACTTCTCAGGTTTTCCGAGGCGGCGATGAGCAAGCGGCGAGTTCTGTTGGTCGTGAGCGGCGGCATCGCGGGCTACAAGACGCCAGAGCTGGTGCGGGCCCTCTCTAAGAATGGGCACGCGGTGCGCTGCGTGATGACCGAGGCCGCGAAGCAGTTCGTGGCGCCGCTCGCGCTGCAGGCGGTCTCGGGCGAGCCGGTGCGCAGCGCGCTCTTCGACCTCGGCGAGGAGAGCCGCATCGGGCACATCGAGCTGGCGGACTGGGCGGACCTCGTGCTCGTCGCGCCTGCCACGGCCGACCTGCTCGCGAAGATGGCCCACGGCCTGGCGGACGATCTCGCGAGCACGCTGCTGCTCGCGACGCGCGCCCCGGTGCTCGCCGCGCCCGCAATGAACGTGAACATGTGGAGCCACGCCGCGACGCAGGCGAATCTCGCGACGCTGCGGGCGCGCGGCGTGCGCTTCGTGGGCCCCGAAGCGGGCGAGCTCGCATGCGGCTGGGAGGGCATGGGCCGCATGAGCGAGCCCGCCGCGATCGCCGCGCAGGTGGACCTCGCCCTCGCGCCGAAGAGCCTCGCGGGCGTACGCGTCGTCGTGACCGCGGGCGGCACGCGCGAGCCGCTCGATCCCGTGCGCGCGATCACGAACCGCTCGTCGGGCAAGATGGGCTTCGCGCTCGCGGCGGAAGCGGCGCTGCGCGGCGCCGAGAGCGTGCTCATCGCCGGGCAGACCTCGCTCCCGACACCCGCCGGAGTGACGCGCATCGACGTCGAGTCTGCGTTCGACATGCGCGAGGCGGTACTGCGCGAGCAGGCGAGCGCCGGGATCGTGGTGATGGCAGCGGCAGTGGCGGATTTCCGGCCGGCGCGCGCCAGCGAGCGCAAGATCAAGAAGGAGGAGCTTGGCGAGAGCGCGGGGCTCACGCTCGAGCTCGTCGCGAACCCGGACATCCTCGCCGAGATCAGCCGTGCGCGTGGCGCGCGCGTCGTCGTCGGGTTCGCGGCGGAGAGCCACGACGTGCTCGCCGCTGCGCGCCGCAAGCTCGCGCGCAAGGGCTGCGATCTGCTCGTCGCGAACGACATCTCGCGCAGTGACGCCGGCTTCGAGACGGATCACAATGCGGTGATGCTGCTGACGCCAGACGGCGAGGTGGAGGAGCTGCCGCTGCTTCCGAAGAGCGAAGTGGCGGCGCGCATCTTCGATCGCATCGAGAAGCTGCGCGATGGACGCCGAGCGTGAAGCGCGCGCTGCTCGCCGCGCTGCTTGCGGCGTCGAGCCTGGTCGCGAGCGCGCAGGAGACGCCGGTGCAGCCGGCGCCCGCTGCAGCGCAGCCGACGGCACCCGCGGAGCCGGATGCTCCGCTGCGCGAGGGGCCGCTGCTCGTCGCGCGCCTCGTGGGCACGATCAACCCCGCGTCCGCCGACTTCCTGATCTCGGCGATTCGGGAGGCGGAAGAGACGCACGCCGCGCTGCTGCTGGTCGAGCTCGATACGCCCGGCGGCGATCTCGCATCCACGCAGGAGATCGTGCGCGCGATGCTCGAGGCGAAGGCGCCGATCGCGGTGTACGTGCCGCGCGGCGCCTGGGCGGCTTCGGCGGGCACGTTCATCACGCTGGCGGCGCACGTCGCGGCGATGGCGCCCGGCTCGAGCATCGGGGCGGCGCACCCGATTCAGGTCGGCGGCAACAACGACCGCAAGCCGCAGGACCCCGGGAGCGAAGAGCCGGCGCCGCCGATCGACATCGGGCTCGAGAAGGCGGAGAACTTCACCGCCTCGTTCATCGAGTCGATCGCGAAGGAGCGTGGGCGCAACGCCGAGTGGGCGGCGAAGGCCGTGCGCGAGTCGGTGGCGATCGCGGCCGACGAAGCGGCCGCACAGAACGTGGTGGACCTCGTCGCGGCGGATCGCGAGGCGCTGCTCGAAGCGATCGACGGCCGCGCCGTGAAGCTCGGCGCCGCGAGCGTGCGGCTCGCGGTGAAGGGGGCGGTGCCGCGCGAGCTCGAGATGGGCCTGCTCGCGCGCTTCCTGCACGCGATCGCGGATCCGACCTTCGCGTTCCTGTTCATGTTCGCGGGTGCGGCGCTGATCTGGCTCGAGCTGAACACCCCCGGTGTGGGCGTGCCCGGCGTGCTCGGCGCTGCGTGCCTGATCGTCGCAGCCGTCTCGTTCCAGCTCGTGCCGTTCTCGTGGCTCGGCCTCGGGCTCTTCGTCGGCGGCGTCGTGCTGGTCGCGGCCGAGCTGTTCGTGAGCAGCTACGGCCTGCTGCTCGCGGCGGGCATCGTGTGCATGCTGCTTGGCGGCTCGATGATCTTCGAGCGGCCCGACGTGAGCGATCTCGACCTTCCCTTCTGGCAGGTCGTCGTGCCCGCGGTCGGCGCCTTCGGCGTGTTCGGCGTGTTCGCCATGTTCATGGTGGCGCGCGCGCATCGCCGCCCGGCCAAGCTCGGCGGCGAAGACGAGCTGATCGGCATGCGCGGCGTCGCGAGCACCGCGCTCGCGCCGAGCGGCACCGTCGCGCTGCGCGGCGAGCTGTGGACGGCGGACGCCGACGGCCGCATCGAGAAGGGTGAGGCGATCGAGGTGATCGCGATCGAAGGCATGCGCCTGCGCGTCAAGCGCGCGCGCCCGCGCCAATAACAACTCGGGGAGGGGAAATGGAGATCTCGGGAGTCCTGATTCTGCTCGTGGTCGTGGTCGCGCTCTTGCTGATGGGCGCGAAGGTCCTGCCCGAGTACGAGCGCGGCGTCGTGCTGCGGCTCGGTCGGCTCTCCGGCGTGAAGGGCCCCGGCTTCATCTGGATCATTCCCTTCGTCGACTCGCTCACGCGCGTGTCGCTGCGCGAGATCGTGATGGACGTTCCGCCGCAAGAAGTGATCACGCGCGACAACGTTTCGGTGAAGGTGAACGCGGTGATCTACTTCCGCGTGCTGCAGCCCGAGCGGGCGCTGCTGCAAGTCGAGAACTTCCTCTACGGCACCTCGCAGCTTTCGCAGACGACGCTGCGCAGCGTGTGCGGGCAGGCCGAGCTCGATCAGCTGCTCGCCGATCGCGAGCAGATCAATCAGAAGCTGCAGGAGATCATCGACCAGCAGACCGAGCCGTGGGGCGTGAAGGTGCGCAACGTCGAGGTGAAGCAGATCGACTTGCCGCCGGACATGCAGCGCGCGATGGCGAAGCAGGCCGAGGCCGAGCGCGAGAAGCGCTCGAAGATCATTCGCGCCGAGGGCGAAGCACAGGCTGCGCAGCGGCTCGCGGAAGCCTCGCGCACGCTCTCGCAGGAGCCGTCGGCGCTGCAGCTCCGTTACCTGCAGACCCTTGCGGAGATGTCGACCGCGAGCTCGAGCACGATCGTGTTCCCGCTGCCGATGGAGCTGCTGAAGCCGTTCTTCGAGCGCAGCGAGGCGTCGAAGTCCTAGCGAGCGGAGCGCGCTCTCCGCTCAGCGCGAGATTCGCGCCAGCTTCAAGAGTCCGAACGCGGCGACCGCAGCGAGCGTGAGCCACGGAAACGCGCTCGCGAGCGCGGCGTCGCTCGCGGCGAAGCTCGAGCCGACGTCGCGTGCGATCAGGTACGCGACGACGAGCGCGGCGCCTTGCGCCGCGGCGCGCGCGAGGCTGCGGCGCTCCTCGCTGCGCAGTGCGAGCGGAATCGCGACGGCGGCGAACAGCGGCACCGCCCACGGCCCGCTCTCGCGATTCGCGAGCGCCACGCGCGCGTCGCCGGAGCTCTCGTCGCCGCGCTGCGCCGCGTACGCGCGCAGCTCGTCGCGCGCGAGCCCCGGCAGCTCGCTCTTGCGCAGCTGTGGGCTGCGATCGCTCGCGAGCTCGAGCACGACGCGCGCTTCGCGGCGCTCGCGCGGCGGCTGCGCGGGCGCGCCGGGCTCGAGCTCGCGCACCCACGCGTCCTCGAACTCCCAGCGCTGCGGCGCGAGGCGTGCGCCGCGCCGCGCGTGAATCGTGCGCACGAGGCGGCCCGCGGCATCGCGCTCGTACACGCGGATGTCGCGCACCACGCCGCTCGCCTCGTCGACGGTCCCCGCCGAGTAGACGACGCGGCCCGCGTGGAACCACACCCCGCCGGCGCGTACGAAGGCATCGCCGGCGTTGGGATTCCTGCGCGCCGCGAGCGCTGCGGCCGCGGGAACTCCGGTGCGCTCGACGAGCTCCGCGTGCGCCGAGCCGAGCAGCAGCGCGAGCGCCACGACCGGCGCGAGCGCCGCAAGCGGCGACACCCCGCCGGCTTTCAGCGCGAGCACCTCGCGCGAGAGCGCGGCGGTTCCCGCGCACCAGAAGGCCGCGGCGAACGCAGAGATCGGGATCAAGAACTCCGCGTACGCGCCGGCCGCGCGCTCGAACAAGAAGCGCAGCGCCGCGCGCGGCGAATCTGCCTCTTCGAACAGCGCCGCGAGGTGCAGCATGGCGTCGACGGCGGTCAGCATCAGCGCCAGAATCGCGAGCGACGCCAAGAACGCGCGCAGGAAGCGGGCGGAGTAGTGGCGCCAGATCGTGAGCACGGCGCGGAGGCTACCCCGTTGAGAGTGGTGCGAGGCAGCGCGGAGCTGGGTGCGCCGCTGACGCGCTGCGTGCTCACGGCCGGAAACTTCGACGGCGTTCACGTCGGCCACCAGCGCATCATGGCCACGGTCACGTCGCGTGCGAAGGCGCTCGGTGGAACGTCGCTCGTATACACGTTCGACCCGCACCCGCGCCGCGTGCTCACGCCGGAACGCGCGCCGAAGCTGCTGACGACCCTCGAGCAGAAGCTCGAGCTGCTCGAGTCGCTCGGCGTGGACGCCGTGGTGGTCGAGCCGTTCGATCTCGAGTTCGCGAAGCAAGGTGCCGAGCGCTTCGTGCGCGAAGTCCTTCACGCGCGGCTGCGGCCGGTCGAGGTGTACGTGGGATACGACTTCCACTACGGCCGCGACCGCGAGGGATCGATGCGCACGCTCACGGAGCTCGGGCCGCATCTCGGCTTCGCGGTGACGATCATCCCCGAGGTGAAGCTCGGCGAGCGCGACGTGAATTCGACGCGCGTGCGCGAGCTACTCGCCGAGGGCGACGTGGGCGCGGCGGCCGAGCTGCTCGGGCGCAGCTATCGCGTGCGCGGCAGGGTGAAGAAAGGCGACCAGCGCGGGCGCACGATCGGCTTCCCCACGCTGAACCTCGCGGCGGAGAACGAGATCCTGCCCGGCGTCGGCGTGTACGCGTGCCGCGTGCGCTTTCTCGAAGGCGACACAGCGAAGTGGTACGGCGCCGTAGCCAACGTGGGGCGCCGGCCGACGGTGAAGGAGGACGATCCGGTCGCCGTCGAGGCGCACCTCTTCGACTTCGCGAGCGATGCCTACGAACGCCGCATCGAGGTCGCATTCGAGCACTGGCTGCGCGGCGAGCAGCGCTTCGCGAGCCTCGCTGCGCTGCAAGAGCAGATCGCGCGCGATTCCGCTGCCGCTCGCGCGCGGCTCGCTGCGGGATGAGTCGCTCGCGCTGGCTCGATCCGCGGCTCGCCCTCGGCCTCGCGGTCACCGTGCTCGCGGTGTGGTGGTCGCTGCGCGGCGTCGACTTCCGCGCGCTCGGCGCCGCGCTCGCGGGCGCCGACCTGCGCGTGGCCGTGCCGGGCTCGCTCGCTTGTTATGCCGCGGGGCTCTGGATTCGCGCGCTGCGCTGGCGGCACCTCGCCGCCGCAGTCGGCGAATTGCCGCTCGGCGTCGCCTATCGGGCCACCGCGATCCGCTTCATGGGCAACAACCTGTTCCCGTTCCGGCTCGGTTAGTTCGCGGGGGCGTGGTTCGCGGCGCGCGATGCGGGCGGCTCGGCGGCGGCGTGGTTCGGCACGATCGTGCTCGAACGAGCGTTCGACATGGCGGCGATCATGTCGCTCGCGGTCTTTCTGGTCGCCGAGCACATCGATCTTCCGCTCGCGGTTCGGGCCGTCGGCTTCGTCCCGATTCTGGGAGTCGCCGCGCTGCGGCTGTGGCCTGCGCCGTTCGTCGCCATCGCGCGCGGCGTCGCGCAAGCGGTGCTGCCGGCGGGCCTCGCGAGCCGTGCGCTCGGGCTCGTCGAGCACATCGTCGCGGGCCTCTCGGGGATCCGGAGCGCGCGCGGGCTCGCCCTCGTGATCTGGCACACCGCCTTGTTGTGGGGCGCCGCGGCCACCCTCCCGTTCTATCTCGCGCAGCGCGCCTTCGCGGTCTCGCTCGGCTCGTTCACCGAGGACTACCTCGCCGCACTCAAGACCATGGTCGGTGTCGGAGTTGCCGTCGCGTTGCCGCAGGCTCCGGGCTTCCTCGGCGTCTATCACTTCGCGTGCCGTTCGGTGCTGAGCGCGCTCGGCGTCCCGGCCACGACCGCGCTCGGCGTGGGCACGCTCTCGCACGCGTTGTTCTGGCTCTCGATCACCGGGCTCGGCCTGCTCGCGCTGCGCGGCAGCCGCGCCTCGCTCCGCGAAGCTGTGCGATCCGTCACCACGCAAAAGGCGCCGTAAAGCGCGCTCCACGCCGCGCCGATATCCGGGCGGGCTGGAAGAGTTTTCGCGGGGAGGGCGCGCCGAGGGGCGACGCGCTCCGCGCGCGAACGAGCGGCGCGGAGCGCGTGTGAACGAGCGGATTGGCGAGCTGCTGGTCAAGCAGAACCTGCTCACCACGGAGCAGCTGCGAAAGGCCAGGGACGAGGCGAAGTCCAAGGGGCAACGCCTCGGCGCGCAGATCACCAAGCTCGGCTTCCTGCAGGAGAACCAGCTCTCCGAATTCGTCGCGCGTCAGTACGGCGTGCCCGACATCAACCTCGACGAGTTCGACATCGATCCCGCGGTGATTCAGCTGATCCCCGAGGAGGTCGCGCAAAAGCACAGCGTGATCCCGGTGAACCGCGCGGGCTCGACGCTGATCCTCGCCACCGCCGATCCGTCGAACATCTTCGCGATCGACGACATCAAGTTCCTGACCGGATACAACGTCGAAGTCGTCGTCGCCGCCGAAGAGCAGATCAAGCGCGCGATCGATCGCTACTACGACAAGGCCAGCGCCCTCGACGACATCATGGGCGACTTCGATGACTCCGACATGGAGGTCATCAGCGACGACAACGACGTCGACATCGGTGCGCTCGCGAAAGAGTCCGAGGACGCGCCCGTCGTCAAGCTCGTGAACTTGATCCTCACCGACGCCGTGAAGCGAAGCGCGTCGGACATTCACATCGAGCCCTACGAGAAAGAGTTCCGCGTCCGTTACCGCATCGACGGCGTGCTGTACGAGGTGATGAAGCCGCCGCTCAAGCTGAAGAACGCGATCACCTCGCGCATCAAGATCATGTCGGAGCTCGACATCGCCGAGCGCCGCCTGCCGCAGGACGGCCGCATCAAGCTCAAGCTCGGCCGCGGCAAGGAGATGGACTACCGCGTCTCGGTGCTGCCGACGCTGTTCGGCGAGAAGACGGTGATGCGTCTGCTCGACAAGTCGAACCTCCAGCTCGACATGACCAAGCTCGGCTTCGAGCAGGTGCAGCTCGACGTGTTCAAGCACGCGATCCACCAGCCCTTCGGCATGGTGCTCGTGACGGGCCCGACCGGCTCGGGCAAGACGACGACGCTCTACTCGGCGCTCGCCGAGCTCAACAAGACGAGCGAGAACATCTCCACCGCGGAAGACCCCGTCGAGTTCAACTTGATGGGCATCAACCAAGTGCAGATGCACGACGACATCGGCCTCAACTTCGCGGCCGCGCTGCGCTCGTTCCTGCGCCAAGACCCCGACATCATCATGGTGGGCGAGATCCGCGACTTCGAGACGGCGGAGATCGCCGTCAAGGCCGCGCTCACCGGCCACATGGTGCTGTCGACGCTGCACACGAACGACGCGCCGTCGACGATCAACCGCCTGCTCAACATGGGCATCGAGCCGTTCCTCGTCGCGTCGTCGGTGAACGCGATTCTCGCCCAGCGTCTCGCGCGCAGGATCTGCGGCGAGTGCCAAGAGCAGGACGCCGACACCACGAAGGAAGCGCTGGCCGCGGCGGGCTTGTCCGAAGAAGAGGTGCGCGCGACCAAGCCCATGAAGGGCCGCGGCTGCAACAACTGCTCGAACACCGGCTACCGCGGCCGCGTCGCGCTCTACGAAGTGATGCGCGTCGGCGAGGAGCCGAGCAGGGCGTGTCGATCCCGTTCCAGACCTTCGAGGATGGCGACGCCAAGCTCGAGTTCATCGACGCGGTGCTGAGCCTCGACGTGACGCCGCACATCACGGCGGATCGCTCGATCATCATGAAGGTCGAGGTGACTCGAAACGCGCCGGACGACAGCGTCCCGACGCCGACCGGTTCGCCCGCGATCGCGAAGAACGAGGCGACCACCGAGACGCTCGTGAAGGACGGCCAGACGCTCGTGATCGGCGGCATCTACGTGGTGCGCACCGCCGACCGCGAGAGCCGCGTGCCGTACTTCCACCGGCTGCCGGTGATCGGCAACGCCTTCAAGAACAAAGAGGTCAGCGACATCCGGCAAGAGCTGCTGGTGTTCGTGACGCCTCGGATCGTGTCGAACCCCGAGGTCGGCTCCTAAGACCAGCGAGGTTCGCAGCGTGCGGCCCGGCATCGCCTTGCGATGCCGGGCCTTTCGCTTGTTAGGGGGCGTCACGAATCCTCCTTGTTGACTTCGCAAACCGCGTCGAAGACTCCGCGGTTTGCTGCGCGCTTCGCTTGCGGCCTCGGCCGACTCGCTTGGGTGGGGCGTTCGACAGCGAGGTCGTTCTGGCGGAGTGGTGGCGCGTGAATGTCGTGGAGTCACTGCGCGCGGTGCGTTGGCGGAGTAAAGAGTGGGGATGGCGCTGGCTTCGCGAACCGTGTTTCTCGCCGGCCTGATGGGGGCGGGGAAGTCGAGTGTGGCGCGGGAGCTCGCGAAGTTGTTGGGGGCGGAGGTCGTCGATTCGGACGAGGTGGTGCAGCGCGAGGCGGGGATGAAGATCGCGGAGATCTTTGCGGCGGAGGGCGAGGCCGGGTTTCGCGCGCGCGAGCGGGCGGCGGTCGTCGCGCTGGCGGAGCGCGGCGGGGTCGTCGTGGCGCTCGGCGGCGGGGCGCTCGCGCAGCCGGGCGTGGCGGAGCTGCTGACGGCGCGCGGCGTCGTGGTTTATCTGCGCGCGCGCGTCGGGACGCTGGTGCGGCGCGTCGGCAGCGGGGCGGGGCGGCCGCTGCTCGCGGGGCTGGACGAGGCGGGGCGGCTCGCGAAGCTGCGCGAGCTGCTCGCGGCGCGCGAGCCGTTCTACCGGAAGGCGCAGCTCATCGTGGACACGGACAACCGCCCGCCGCGGAAGATCGCGCTCGAGATCGCGGAGCGAGCTCGCGAGGTCGCGCCGTGACGGACCTCGCACCGATCCGCGTGAACGTGGAGCTCTCCGAGCGCGGCTACGCCGTCGTGATCGGGAGCGGGACGCTCGCGGGCATCGGCGAAGCCGTGAAGGCGCGCACGGGGGCGAAGCGCGCGTTCGTGATCAGCGTGCCGCCCGTCGCGAGGCGGTACGCGGCGCAGGTCGAGCGCTCGCTCGAGGCGGCGGGAGTGCGCGCGAAGCGCCTCGTCGTGCCCGACGGCGAGCGCAGCAAGAACCTGCGGCAGGCGGAGAAGCTCTACGACGCACTGCTCGCCGCCGAGGCCGACCGCAGCTGCGTGCTGATCGCGCTCGGCGGTGGCGTGGTGGGCGACCTGACCGGCTTCGTCGCGGCGACATTGCTGCGCGGCGTCGACTTCGTGCAGGTTCCGACCAGCCTGCTGGCGATGATCGATTCGAGCGTCGGCGGCAAGACCGGCGTGAACGTGAAGCGCGGCAAGAACCTCGTCGGGGCGTTCCATCAGCCGAAGCTGGTGTGGATCGACGCCGCCACGCTCCGCTCGCTCCCGCGCCGCGAGCTCCTGGCGGGTCTCGCGGAGGGGATCAAGCACGCCGCGATCCGTGATGCAGACCTGTTCGCCTCGATCGAGCGCGATCTCGAGCGCCTGCTCGCGCTCGACCCTGAGGTGTTGCTCCCGTTCCTCGCGCGCAACGTCGCGATCAAGGCGGGCGTCGTGAGCCGAGACGAGCGCGAGGCGGGCGAGCGCATGCTGCTCAACTTCGGCCACACGCTCGGCCACGCGATCGAGGCGCTCGCGGGCTACCGAGGCGTGCTGCACGGCGAGGCCGTGGCGATGGGGATGGCATTCGCGGCGCGCCGCTCCGAGGAGCTCGGGCTTGCGGAGGCGGGCACCGCGAGTCGGCTGGTGGCGCTGCTCACACGGGCCGGACTCGCCGCCGAGGCGCCCGCACATCCGCGCAAGGCTTATCTCTCGGCCATATCTTCCGATAAGAAGAGGCGGGGCGAGCGCATCCGCTTCGTCGCGCTGCGGGAGATCGGGCGCGCGGAGACGGCGGCGCTGCTTCCGAGCGAGATTCTTCCGGCGCGCGCGCGGAAGGGGGCGAAGCGGTGAGCGATCGACACGAGCACGTTGGTGACGCCGAGAGCCGCTCGCTCGCCGCGCAGGCCGAGGATGAGCGCAGGGCGGGGCGGCCGGAAGCCGCGCGCGAGTTCGCCGAAGCCGCGCTCGAGACGGAAGCGCCGCACCCGGCCGCGCACGTCGCCTACGTCCTCGCGCTGATCGACAGCGGCGATCTCGTCACCGCACATCGCGCGCTCGAGCGCGCGTACGTTGCGCTCGGCGGCGAGTTGCTGACTCCGGAGGCGCCGCTGGCGAAGCTCGGCGAGGACGAGCTCGAGTCCGCGTTCGAGAACGCCGAGGCGCAAGCGGACGAGATGCACGA